>CACMYW010000005.1:0-45288 GCA_902617955.1 uncultured SAR86 cluster bacterium | reverse complement strand
AAAATGTTTCTGGAATATTTTCTGGATATTCGAGCTCCTCTGAAAGCACTGGAATATGTGGAAAGATGCTATTAAGACTATTTTTAATTATTTCATTTGCAGCTAAGTCCGCAGATGTAACAGGAGAGCCGTCTGATTTATTTTCTTGCAAAATTTCATTGGACTCATAAATATCAAGTATTTTTATTGAGCATTTTTGTTCTATTTCACGCAAGACTGATTCTGCTTCCAAAAAGAAATTATCATCTAGTCTCATTGATCCGCTGAGCAACTTGCCTCAGATGCAAGCTCTGTAATGATTTTATATATTTCTGTTTGATCAATCTTGCCTGAAAAATTTTTAGCGCCTGGACCATATGCAAAAATCCCAATTGGTGCGAGTGTGTGACTTCCGCTAGTCCAGCCTATGACAACATCATCACCAGACTGCTTAATGACATCCAGTCCTCCAGTCTCGTGATCTGAAGAAACGATCACCAGAGTGTCTTCTCTAGTTGCAGCATAATCCAATACATAATTGATCGTTTCATTAAAATCTTTTAGTTCAACCAGCATTTCATCTACTTTATTGTCGTGAGACTCCCAATCAATCTGACTGCCCTCACTCATAAGAAAGAAATTATTACAGTCCTTTGCAGCAGAGGATAAAAACTTTAGTGCTGCTTTTGTCATTTCAATTTGTGATGGGCCTTCAGATCTTTCGATGCCATCTTCTGCAAACAAGCCTATAACGCGAATGTCAGTGCTGATGTTTTTTAATTCACTTAGATCTTCGATAAAAAATAAATCTTGTTTATTTTCTTGTTTGAAAAACTCTGTTCCTCCACCTAAAGCTATTTGAATTTCAGATTCTACTAGTTGTTGAGCAATTAGCTCTTCTTTGTACCTACTATCTGTATGAGCATATTGAGCTGCAGGCGTTGCGTGTGTCACCGATGATGTTGCTACTAAGCCAGAAATAAAACCAAAGTCTTTGATAGTTTCTGAAATATTTTTTTTAGGTTCTTTGTCGACGGTTACTCCAACAAATCTATTTTTTGTTTTAAAGCCTGTATTCCATGCGGTGGAGCTTGCTGCTGAATCAGTATATAAGTCATCAACTGAATGAGTAGTGACAATTCCAAATACTGGCATTCTATCCATTGCCATATTGAACTCTGGACCCCCGAATGCAATTCGACCTAAAAGTATATGATTAAGCCCCATCCCGTCTCCGATAAGAAGAATGATTTTTTTCGGAGGACCTTGATAGTCTCTTTGAGTAAGTTTTTCAGGACTAGCGGATGATCCAATCTTTACTTTTTCTTGATCATTGGATTGAAAAAAATAAATTGCAGAAATTGCAATCAAAGCTGCTACCACTAAGACCCTTTTCATCTGGCCTCATCCAACTTTTTATTTCTAATCTGAATGATTTCTTGATTTGATCTATCAAAATTAAATTTATAAAGAGCGCCTTCCCAGTCACCGTAAGTAGGATTTTCAATCATGAACCAATACTTACCCCACATATCATTAAATTCGGTAACAACTTCAACACGCTTTTCTGGCGATTGATGACTGAGAGAAAGATCTACAAAATCACCAAGATTATCTCCAATTTGAAATATCACTCTGTGATTTTTAGCTATAAGTTCTCTTCTAGATGTTTTATTTGAGTCCCAACCATTTTCATATCTCATCAAGAGTGAGTCCTCATCACCCTCAATAGGAATACCAAATTTTTTAAAATTCTCAAGCGTCCCTTTTTCGTATTCATATTTTCTATTGGTCACATAAAAAATCTTGACTCCCATTTGCTCTGCTTTTAAAAGAAATTCCAAAACACCTGGTAAAGGTTTTGCTTGTGATTCGTTGCACCAATCTCCCCATCCTGAAGGATAAGATTGTCCAGATTTAATAAGCCGCGCTTCATAGGGTGAGTTATCCAATACTGTGTCATCAACATCTATGATTATTGCCGGGGCTAGATCGCGATTGCTTGATGCAAGGTTTGGCAAGGCATTCCATGATGCATTCTCAATGGCTTCTGGCAACAGGTTGGTTGCTGTCTTAAAAGTTTGGAGCACAGAGGCGCGATGCTCTGCAGCTGTTTGTACATAAAGGGTTGAGAGCATGCGTTGCTCTTCATGACTAAAATCCTCTGCAGAAAAGTTAAATGCAAATAATAAAAAGAAAAGGTAAATTAAAGGTGCTTTCATGATGAGGTGCTATTATAATTTTTTGTCTAAACAAAGTATCTAATTATGTCAAAAGAGTTACAGGAAAAATTAAACGAGCTAGAAAAAGGGTTAAAGCTGCTATCCAGAGACCGAAAGGTTGTTCTACCGCATCACAAAACCTTCGATCTAATTGATGAAATGCTAACAACTGTTAAAGAACTTAAGACAAAGGAGTCCGGTCAATGAGTGACTATACATGCTTTAAAACTGAAATATCTAACGGTGTTGCTCACATTATTATGTCTCGTGGTAATGAGCTTAACACTATGACACGACTATTCTGGAAAGAGCTTCCAGAAATTATCAAAACAATTGATAAAAATGCTGATGCAAGAGTGATCCTTCTTCGAGGTGAAGGTAAACACTTTAGTGCAGGCATGGATTTAGCTAATTTTGTTAATGACGGTTCTGGAAAGAAGAAAAAAGATCCTTCAAGAACAAGAGAGGCTTTTTATCATGAGTTATTAGAGCTTCAAGGAGCATTTACTGCATTAGAAAAGTGCCGTATGCCAACAATTGCTGCAATCCAAGGTGCTTGTGTTGGTGGTGCCATAGATATGGCTGCTGCTTGTGATATGCGTTATTGCTCGACTGATGCTTTTTACAAAATTGCTGAAGTTGATATTGGTATTGCGGCCGATGTAGGCACCCTGCAAAGACTGCCTACCCTAATGCCTTTGGGTGCAGTTAGAGAATTAGCCTATACCGGTAGAAAGTTTGACTCTGCTGAAGCTCAGCAACTTGGCTTTGTTGAAAAAGTCTTTCAAGATCATGACCAACTATTAGAAGAAACCACTAAACTCGCGGAAGAAATCGCATCAAAGTCTCCCCTAGTTACTAGCGTTATCAAAAAGCAAATCAATTATGCGCGTGATAATAGTGTTGATGATGCACTTGATTATCATGCGATATGGAATTCAGCCTTGATTAGCTCTTCTGATATGGAATCAGCTATGAAGGCTTACATGGAAAAAGTCTCTGGTGATTTTGAAGACCTTGAGCCCAAGAAATCTTTTTGGGAAAAGCAGGGTTTAATCTCTTAAAAAAACTGGCTCTGAGTCGGTCGAGAGTTTTTTTGAATAGTAATATCCCTCTTCATTAAAGTTTTTTAAGTCTGCGGCCTTCTTAACTCGGTTCTTTATTATCCAATTGGACATAAAGCCTCTAGCTTTTTTTGCGTAAAAGCTAATGAGTTTATATTCACCATTCTTAGCATCTTTAAAAACCGGAGAAACAACATTTACTTCTTTTGGAAAAGTACCAAGCACGGAAAAATATTCATTTGAGGCCAGGTTGATCACCAATTTAGATTTATTATCTTTTAATTCTTTAAGGATATTTTTCTGTATCTTATCTCCCCAAAACTGATAGAGGTTATCGCCTCTCTCATTTTTATATTTTGTTCCCATTTCAAGTCGGTAAGGCTTGATTAAATCAAGAGGCCTTAACTCCCCATACAACCCTGAAAGGATTCGAAGGTGTTTCTGCGCAAAATTCACATCGCCTTCTGAAAAATCTTCTGCTTGGAGCCCCTGATAAACATCCCCTTTAAAAACAAACAAGGCGTGCTTTGCATCAGCACCAATTTTTTTTGCTGCTGACCAAGACTGAAACCTCTCAAAATTAAGTGTTGCTAGCTTATCACTCAAGCTCATAAGGCTTGCTATATCTTTTGGCTCTTTAGATTTTAGTCCCTTCACTAACTTGGAAGAATCATTTAAAAAAGTAGGCACAGAAGGTTGGAAATTAAAGTCCTTACTGTAATCTAGTGTTTTGGCAGGGGATAATAAAATAATCATGTTATGTATTTTACTGAAATCTTTGAAATTAAGACAATATGAATAAGCTTTTTGGAAAACTATTTGCTCTTCTAATACCTTTGCTTTTAATGCTTATGATTACGGTTGTAGTAAGCAGGTATTTTTTTGAAGTTGGGAGAACTGATCTTCAAGAGCTAGCTCTTTATGTTCATGGTCTCATATTTTTAGGATGTGCAGGCTGGGCTTACCTTGAAGATGAGCATGTCAGAGTTGATATTATTTATCGGAATGCATCAAATAACTACAAAAGAAAAATTGATACATTAGGAATCATCTTCTTTTTGATTCCATTAGTTATATTAATTGGGTACTTTTCAATAAATTTTGTTTCAAGTTCATGGATGGTTCAAGAAGCATCAACTGAACCGGGCGGGCTGCCATTTGTTTATTTACAGAAGACCATAATCTTATTGTTGCCGATAGTTTTATTCTTTGCGGCGATTGAGAAACTCATAAAGCTATGGAAATAATCCCGCTTTTATTAATTGCTCTAATTTGTGGCGCTTTAATTTTGGGTTATCCGGTTGCATTTACGCTTGCAGGAGTGTCAATCTTGTATGCTTTCCTAGGAATCCAATTTGGTTTTTTTGAGGAAAACCTTTTAAGAAATATCCCGATAAGAATCTTTGGGATCATGAATAATCAAACTTTGCTTGCGGTTCCTTTGTTTGTTCTGATGGGAGTTATTTTAGAACGCTCAGGAATAGCAGCAAAAATGCTACAAGACATGGCAGCTATCTTTAGAGGTACACCATCAGGTCTAAGTATTTCAATTATTGTTGTGGGTGCACTACTAGCTGCAAGTACTGGTATTGTTGGTGCAACTGTTGTAACGATGGGTTTGATGTCATTACCTGCTTTAATCAAGCAAGGATATTCAAAAGAATTTTCATCTGGCTTAGTTGCCTCCACTGGAACATTGGGTCAAATCATCCCGCCATCCATTGCCCTGGTTTTACTTGGAGATGTGATGACCAACGCCTACCAAAGAGCTCAGAATAATTTGGGGATTTTTTCTCAAAAAACAGTTTCGGTAGGAGATCTTTTTGTAGGCGCAATTATTCCTGGAATGATGATAATAATTGGGTATCTTGCTTATGCAATTTATAAAAACAGGTCGAAGAAATTTATCCATAATGGTGAGCCTAATCATGAGATCAACATATTAATAACACTGCTTCCTCCGATATTACTTATATTCGTGGTGCTTGGATCAATCATTGCAGGAATAGCGACCCCTACAGAAGCGGCTGGTGTTGGAGCCCTCGGAGCAATTTTAATTGCAATGCTGAATGGCAAGTTTGACTTGAAACTCCTAAAAGAAACGAGCTTTAAAACGGCCACTGTAACGACAATGATTTTTTGTATTTTGATAGGGGCATCAATATTTTCTTTAATCTTTAGAGGTGTTGGAGGCGATGCATTGGTTGATGAAATTTTTAACTTAATGCCAGGAGGAAAATATACTGCCTTAATTTTTATTCTGGTAGCGATTTTTATTTTTGGATTTATATTGGATTTTATCGAGATATGCTATGTCATAATTCCTTTAGTTGCTCCACCATTATTGATGATGGGATTTGATCCAGTCTGGCTGGGTATTCTTTTTGCCATTAATCTCCAAACATCATTTCTAACACCCCCATTTGGATTTTCATTGTTTTATCTGAGAGGTGTGGCTGATAAAGACATTGGGACTCAAGAGATCTATAGAGGGGTTGTGCCCTTTATTTGCATCCAATTAACTGTGCTCTTGATGATAATTTTGTTTCCGATTCTAATAATATAACTATGACAGCAAATACAGCATTATTTATTTTGGGGGGGTTAGTATTTTTGGTGGCTTTTTCTTGGTTTAAAGCTGCAGCTCTAAAACTTTACTCAACTGCAATAAATAAGGATGCCTATGACAATAAAAATGAATGGCTTAATCTTTTTAGAGTATTTCTTGTGGACTGGCTTGTTTGTATTTTAGGGGCTTTATTAACTGGAATTATTTTTGTAAGTCTTTTTAATTTATTTCACTGATTTAAGCCTGCATTATTTTTTTCTAAAGCTCTCTCAGCTCGATAACTTGATCGAACCATTGGTCCAGAAACCACTTCAAGAAATCCTTTTTTGAGACCGATGTCTCTATATCTATCAAACTCTTCTGGAGTAACCCAACGCTCAACCGGTAAATGATTAAGGGTTGGTCTTAGATACTGACCTAGAGTTAAGATGTCGACCTTGTTTTTTATTAAATCATCCATGGTCTCTTCGATTTCTGCATCGGTTTCACCCAAACCAAGTATCAAACTGGTTTTTGTTAGCACCTTGGGATTAATTCTTTTTGATTCTGCAAGCACATCAAGAGTTTGTTGATATCCGGCTCTTATGTCCCTCACTGGGTGAGTGAGTCTTTTCACAGTTTCAACATTTTGAGCAAAAACTTCGAGTCCGCAGTTAACCAAAGTTTCAATTGATGAAGACAAGCCTTTGAAGTCAGGTGTTAAAGCCTCAACGGCAGTATTGGGATTAAGTTCTTTAATGGCTTTGACTGTATTGGCGTAATGTTCTGCTCCTCCATCTTCTAAATCATCTCTATTGACTGAAGTAAGGACAACATACTTAAGTCCCATGGTTTTAACCGCCTTGGCAGTATTTATAGGTTCATCCTGATCCAGCCATCCTTTTGGATTGCCAGTATCTACAGAACAAAACTTACAGGCACGTGTGCAAACAGAGCCCATGAGCATAAATGTTGCGGTGCCCGCTGACCAGCACTCTGACATATTTGGGCACATACCCTCCTCGCATACAGTGTTAAGTCTTTTGCCGTCAACCTGTGCCTTGACTGCCTTAAAGTTCTTATCAAAAGTTGCTTTAACCCGAATCCAATCCGGTTTCTTTTGATTAGGAATCGCAGAATACTTATTGGCTTTTTGGCCATTTTTTACAGCCTTGATGCCATCTCGATTAACGATTTTTTTTGTTGGTATGATTTCCATTACTCAAAAATTTTACTTATTTCTTGCTGGGCAATAGATTCTACATCTTTCATTTTCACATTTGAATCATAATTTTTTATTTGGGTGACCTCTAAGCCCTCATACCCACACGGATTAATAAGTGAAAAAGGGGTCAAGTCCATGTCGACATTGATGCTAATGCCATGATAGGTTTTGCCCTGTGAAATCCTTAAACCAATTGAGGCTATTTTTTTATCGTCAACATAAACTCCTGGTGCACCCTCTATAAAACTGGATTCAATATCATAATGACCCAGAATGCTAGAAATTAATTCTTGAAGCTTTTGAACCAATGCCTTGGGTCCAAGTTTTATTTCTTTAATATCGATCAAAAAGTAAATTACCAATTGCCCAGGTCCATGATAGGTAACCTCACCACCTCGATCGGTTTGGATTACGGGAATCTGACCAGCATTAATAATGTGGGATTCATCTGCTGCTGTGCCCAAGGTAAATACTGCATCATGCTCTAGCATCCAGATCTGATTGCTGGAAAAATTTTGAATATGCTCCTTCATATCCTTATATGTGTCTTGATAAGGTCGTTTTCCTAGATAAGAAAATTTCAAATTATTCTTCACTCAGATTACGTGCTTCAACAAATGCATCTTCGGCAATTGCATTAAAGGATCTAACTTCTCCCATAAATTTTTTGAATGATTCATAAACTTTTTTAACATCTGCATCGTTCTCTGCTGAGGATGTCAAGATATCATCGGATATTGCTCTGAATTCATTGATAACATCATCGGGCAATCTTCTTAACTGAACATCATGAGTATTAACCAGTTCCTGCAAGGCTCGATTATTTGAAGCTGTGTACTCATCTAAGAGATCTTGATTAACTGCCTTCGCTGCGACCTCAACAATCTTTTGTAAATGGGAAGGCAGTGTATTCCACTCATCAATGTTGATCATAAACTCAAGCATGGACCCCGGCTCATGCCAGCCAGGATAATAATAATATTTTGCAACTTGCTGAAAACCAAAAGCGAGATCATTGTATGGGCCCACCCACTCAACAGCATCAATGGTTCCCGTTTGCATAGCTGTATAAAGTTCGCCGCCAGGAATATTTACCGGTGTGCCACCTGCTCGCTTAAAAACCTCTCCTCCAAAACCAGGAAACCTCATTTTTAAACCCTTTAAATCTGCAAGTGAGTTGATTTCCTTATTAAACCATCCAAACATCTGCGTGCCGGTATTACCTCCCGGTAAGGGTTTAATGTTAAAAGGCTGGTAAATTTCTTCCCACAACTCTAAACCACCGCCTCGATAAACCCATGCATTAATTTCATCAGCCGTGAATCCAAATGGAACCCCTGCAAAGAACTGTGCAGCAGGAACCTTACCTTTCCAGTAATATGCGCCGCCGTGACCCATTTCCACTGAACCTGAGGAAACTGCGTCAAAAACTCCCATGGCAGGAACAAATTCACCGGCACCATATACAGTTATCTTCAGTTGGCCTTGAGACATCTCATTCACCATTTTGCTAAAACGCTCAGGTGCCATCCCTAATCCAGGATAGTTTTTTGGCCATGTAGTCACCATGGACCAGTTAAATTTCTTAACGGCTACTTCCGACTGGACAGAATCCTGTGAACAAGAAATTAAAAATAAAACAAAAAAAGATACACAAAACTTTTTCATTAAATCACCTCAAGATTAGCAAAAGAAAGCACCAGCCACTTAGTGCCAGCAGACTCAAAATTTATTTGTACTCTTGCTGACTCTCCAGAGCCTTCGTAATTTAAAACTATGCCTTGACCAAATTTTGGATGCAAGACTTTTTGACCAAGCGCAATGCCGATCTCTTCTTTAAAATCCATCGGGCTTGATTGTGAAGTTCTTTTATAAGGAACGTTAACTGAAGCTCTAGGTCTTATTTCATCAACGTATTCTGCAGGTATTTCTTTAATGAATCTTGATGGCGGATTAAATACATCAGAACCGTGCAGCCTTCTGGACTCTGCATAAGTTAAATAAAGTTTTTTCATTGCTCTAGTAATACCGACATAACAAAGTCGTCTTTCTTCCTCTAATTGATTAGGTGATTCCATTGATCTGCCATGAGGAAAAAGAGTTTCCTCAAGTCCTGTCATAAATACCAAAGGAAACTCTAAACCTTTGGCTGAATGCAATGTCATCAGCTGGACCGCATCATCAAATTCTCCAGCCTGAGTCTCCCCTGCATCTAAAGATACGGTGTCTAAAAATGATTCGGAAATTTCTTTAATTGTTTTTTCTTTATCAAAACTCTGTTCAAAGTTTTTAGCTGCCGTAATCAGCTCCTCTAAATTCTCTATTCTTGTTTTACCCTTTTCGCCAGGTTCTCTTTCATGATGTTGTATTAGGCCTGATGATTGAATAATTGAATCAAGCAAATCGGATAACGGAGTCTTATCAAGTTGTTCACCATGATCGATCAATAGCTTTAAATATGATCTCAGGCCAGCAGCACCTCTGCCGCCGATTGAACCTTCATCAAGCATTTTAGCTGAGGCTTGAACGTAAGATAGATTATTCTCATTGGCTTTATTTCTAATTTTAATCAGCGTCTTTGCTCCAATACCTCTGGGTGGATTTGCAATTGAGCGCTCAAATGATGGGTTGTCATGTGGATTAAAAATAACCTTTAAAAAACTCATGGCATTTTTGATTTCTAACCGCTCATAAAACCGTAGGCCTCCATAAATTCTATATGGAATACTTATTCTCAATAATGCTTCCTCGATTGCTCTAGACTGAGCATTGGATCTATACACAACCGCGCAATCTTTATAGAGCTCACCGCTGTTCATCCAGCCCTTGATTACTTCAGCAATAAATCTAGCCTCATCTTGTTCACTGTAGGCTTGATAAAGTGTGATCAACTCACCTTCTTTTGAGTCAGTCCATAAATTCTTACCAAGCCTTTCTTGATTATTTTCTATGAGGGCATTTGCAGCATTTAGAATGACACTCGTTGATCTATAATTCTGTTCTAGCCTGATGGTTTCACTTTGATCATGAGATTTCTTATAGGCATCTATGTTTTCAACCCTTGCTCCCCGCCAACCATAGATTGATTGATCATCGTCGCCCACTGCGGTTAGATTGGCTTCGTTTGAAGCAACCTCTTGCAGCCATTTATATTGAATTTTATTTGTATCTTGAAACTCATCAATTAGAATGTGCTTAAACCGAGAGTGAAAAAATTTTTTTACCTTTGCTTCATCACGGATAAGCTCATAGCTCCTCAATAACAGTTCTGCGAAATCAACCAAGCTGTCCTGCTTACATAAATCTTCATATTTTTTATAAAGACGCTTTATGGTTTCGGTATAAAAATCTTTTTCGGCCTGAATATCTTTTGATCTTTTTCCATCATCCTTCCATGAATTGATTTGCCATTGAATTTGCTTGGGTGGCCATGCGCTATCCTCAAGCTCGAGCTCTTTGGCTAATCTTTTAATAATCCTGAGCTGATCATCTGCATCAAGAATCGTGAAACCTGAAATAAGATTTGCCTCTTTATAAAATCTTTTTAATGTTCTATGTGCTAATCCATGGAACGTTCCACACCATAATTCAGGGACAGGTGATTTGAGTAGCTCCTGAATTCTGCTCTGCATTTCGTTTGCAGCCTTATTGGTAAAGGTAACTGTCATTATAGTTCCAGGATTCGATCTAAATCCATCTACAATCCAAGCTACACGATGAACCAGTACCCTTGTTTTTCCAGACCCAGCACCAGCCAAAACAAGCAGATGTGGTGATTCTGATGTTACGGCCTCACGCTGTTTTTCATTAAGGCTTTCTAAAATATATGAAACGTCCATTTCTTGAGGTTACAATTGAGGTGTTTAGAATATTTTACCTTTATGCAGACTAAATTACTCAGAGAAATCCAAGGCGCATATGACAATTTAAGAAAATCCGAAAAGCTAGTCGCTGACTTTATTTTAGAGAATCCTGCTGACGTAATTGCAAGCACCATGGCTCAAGCTGCTGAGAGGATGGGTGTTAGTGAGCCAACTTTAAATAGGTTTTGTAAGGCGTTAAATTATTCAGGGTTTAATGAATTTAAACTGACTCTTGCCCAACAACTTGCTGCAGATGAATACTTCACCTCTTATGAAATTGATCCAGAAGACTCTATTCAGGTGCTTACTGAAAAAGTTTTTGATACAACGATTAGTGAAATCTTAAATATCCGCTCGCAGCTAAATCAAGGGCTGTTAGAGGAAGCTATTGAAGCGCTAGCAAATGCAAAGCGAATTGAATTTTTTGCTTTTGGTGGATCTGCACCGGTTGCTATGGATGCACAACATAAATTTTTTAGATTGAAGATCCCTTCTTCCTGTATATCTGATCCGCACATCCAATTCATGTCTGCTAACTCACTGAATGAGGATGATGTTGTTGTTGCAATTTCTCACTCCGGAACTACCAGCGCATTAGTAGATACTGTCAAAACTGTTAGAAGTTTCAATGCCCGTGTGATTGGATTGATGCCCTCGGGAACACCGCTATCAAAAGAGTGTGATATTTCCCTAGAAGTAGACGTTGGAGATTCGGCTAGACTAAATAGCCCTATAACATCAAGGCTGGCTTATATGGCAATAATTGATGTTTTGGCCGTGGGAGTTGCGCAACTAAAACCAGAAGCACAAGACCATCTATATAACATTATAGTAAGTCAGTCTTCGTTAAAAATAAAATAGCTACTTAATCAGCCTTTCTCTGAAAATTAATTTCAAATACCAGCTAACACTTTTGTTTGTTGCTCGAATGGTATATTTAGATTTTGGATTTGGTGAAATTGATCCGTCATAACAATTGTGTAAAACAAGGATTTCTCCGATTTGTAATTTTATATTTATGTCCAATTCAGAAAAAGTAACTTCTGAACTATCTTTTTCAGAGAGTGCTCCCATTAAAGACAATAATCTTTGGCCTCCAGAATCTTTTTTCATAAGCTTAGATTGAGTTTCTGGATTTAATGAGTCAATTGTTTCGGTTGGTATAGTTTGATCATTAAAAGTTGTAACTAAGTATTTCTCTGCGTTTCTTATGGGCGTTTGAACAAGTATAGAAAGTCGCTTACTTGTTTCATGAAGTAAATTACTTGCATCATGGTTGACTCTATAAATATTAATATCTTCTGAACCAATCTTTTTTGCAATATTTATAAATTCTTCACACTCGTCTTTGGATAAAAAATCATGGACAACGTAAATGATCGGATCAGCTGAGTACATTGTTACATTATCAGCAAGTTTTTTTGGAAAATTATTAGAGCTCATATGCGATAATTGTATCTTATCTATGGCAATATTTATTTCAGTACCGTCATACAAAGATCCGTTATTAACAGAGACCTTATGCAGTGCTTATCAAAATGCAAAATTTAAAAAAAATTTGAGATTTTGTGTTCTTGATCAGTCTGAACATGGCATCGAAATTGATAAGCTAGTTTTTAAAAATCAAATAATTTATGAAAATGTTCCACCAGTTATCTCAAAAGGAGTGTGTTGGGCTAGAAGCAGAATTCAAGAATATTTTGAGGATGAGGAGTATTACTTACAAATCGATTCACATACAATTTTTCAGGAAAATTGGGATGAAATCCTTATTACTTATCATGATTGGCTAAAAGCTCAGAATAATAATTTTGTTATTTCTTCATACCCGAGAGCATTTACCTGCAATAAAACATTGACTGAGTTTGAGTTAGATACAAAATTTCAAGGAACTCATGGTATGTCATTTAAAAAAGGAGATGTATTCAAATACGATATCGTCTCGATTCAAACTGCAATACCAACCTCTTCATCTGAACCACTAAAAGGCCATCTTGTTGCAGCAGGATTTTTATTTTCTAGTGGTAATTTTGTAAAAGAGATTCCTTACGATCCTGAATATTATTTTCATGGAGAGGAGCTTGCTATCGCTGTAAAACTTTTTACCAGGGGCTGGGATGTTTTTCATATTCCAAAGACACCATTATTTCATTTATATACAGATGTGGAAAATCTTCCAAGAGATCTGCATTGGAACCCTAAAGATGAAGAAAATAGAATAAAAAAATGGACTGAACTGGATGCCATTAGCAAGAAAAAGATTGAATCCCTTTTCAATGGAGAGGTTGATGGCAAATTTGGGCTTGGAGATAAAAGAACTATCAAGGATTTTGGGGCTGTGCTAGGTTTGGATTTTGAAAAAAAAGAAATTGTATCTCCCGACCTTGCGTTTACAGAATCTAGATTTTTAAGAGTAATCAATGAGTCTGTGCCGTTCGCTAGCGTGCTTGCAAACAATAAATAGGAAATAAAAATGAGTGAAGAAAATATAAAAAATTATCTAAAAGAGTACTGTGACTTCGTAACAAATGTCACTAGCAAACCAAGCCTTGATCAAAAAGCTCTCTTCGACAGGATGGAGGAAATTGAATCAGAATCTAATATTAAACCAGCTAGGTTACTTACTGCCGCACTTGGTTTAGGGAGTGAGGGCGGCGAATTTGTTGAAATTGTTAAGAAAATTTTCTTACAAGGTAAGCCTTTCACAAAAGATAATGTATTTCATATGAAAAGAGAGCTGGGTGACATTATTTGGTACTGGGCAACTGCTTGCATGGCTTTGGATTTGGATCCTTATGAAGTTATCAACGAGAACAAATCAAAACTTGAAGCAAGATATGGTAAAGGCTTTAAGGTTGAAAAAAGTGAGCATAGAAAAGATGGAGATCTGTAATTTAAAAAATTATATTTCTGATTTTTGATTAAGATCTTGAACTGCCTCTTCAAACTCCATCACTAAATTATCGACAAGTTTTTCAACTGAGGGTGAATCTTTTATTGAGCCTGTTCCCTGACCTGAGCCCCAAATATCCTTCCAAGCTTTTGATTCAGTGTTCCCACCTGATCCAAAATTCATAGTAGATTTATCTGCATCTGGTAAATTTTGAGGATCGAGGCCAGCCTTTTCAATTGAGCCTTTCAAATAATTCCCATGAACACCGGTAAACAGTGATGAATAAACAATATCATCTGCGGCACTTTCAATAAGCATTTGCTTGTAGCCTTGGTCGGCATTGGCTTCTTCTGTAGCAATAAATCTTGTTCCGATGTAAGCAAAGTCTGATCCTAAAGCTAAGCTTGATGCAACTGCACTTCCTGAACTAATTGCACCTGAAAGAATAATGGCTCCATCAAACCATTCTTTTACTTCTCTAACTAAGGCAAATGGAGATAGTGTACCGGCGTGACCTCCTGCTCCAGAGCAAACCAAAATAAGTCCATCAACTCCTTGCTCAGCAGCTTTTCTTGCATGTCTTACATTAATTACATCATGGAAAACCATTCCTCCATAGGAGTGAGCAGCTTGAACTATTTCTTCGGGAGGTCTCAGAGAGGTAATAATAATTGGGACTTCATGTTTAACACAAATTTCCATGTCATCGAAAAGTCTGTCGTTTGAACCATGACAGATCTGATTGACAGCAAATGGGGCTATCCTTTTTTCTGAATCAGCTTCTTTTGCCTTAGCTAGCTCATCTTTTATTCTCGTAATCCATTCATTAAGAACATGCTGAGGCCTTGCATTTAATGCAGGGAATGAACCAACAATGCCAGATTTGCATTGAGCTATTACCAGCTCCGGTCCTGATACTAAAAATAAAGGCGCGCCGATTACTGGAATTTTTAATTGCGATTTTAACTGCTCTATTTGGTTCATAATAGTGATGAATTTTAGGTATCTTAGGCGATAGAAAAATTAACATCAAACAGTTTATTTTTATGCTTTAATAACTATCAATTAAAGTCTTTCAATCAATATGAGCTTTGCGGAAATTACCAACTTATTTGTTTCGCTTGCATGGGGTCCATGGTTGGTTTTCTTACTGGTGGGCTCTGGAATCTTTTTCTCTTTTTTTTCTCGATTTATTCCGTTTAGAAATCTTAAAAAAGGGTTTAAATACATGTTTCAAAAGGATGATTCGTCTGAGGGCAGCATTTCAAAATATCAAGCCCTAAGCTCAGCTCTTTCGGGGACGATAGGCCTTGGAAATATAGCAGGAGTCGCTCTAGCAATTCAGCTTGCTGGACCTGGAGCTGTTTTTTGGATGTGGATCACAGCATGTCTTGGCATTGCGACAAAGTTTTTTACCTGTTCACTTTCGGTTATGTACCGTGAAAAAGATTCTGATGGAACTATATTAGGTGGGCCAATGTATGTTATTAAAAATGGTTTATCTAGCAAATGGGCGTTCCTTGCTTATCTGTTTGCTTTTTTTGGAATGATAGGAGGATTACCAGCGGTCCAAAGCAATCAGATGGTACAAATAATTACTGAGTTTGCTATGCCAATTTTATCTTTTGATAATCAGCAAGTATTCAATATAGTTTGTGGACTTATCATTGCTGTGCTCGCAGGCATCGTAATAATTGGCGGTCTAAAAAGGATTGCTAAAGCATCATCTTGGCTTGTTCCCATTATGGGTGGGCTGTATGTCTTAACAGCAACTTTTATTTTAATTACTAATTCTGAGGATGTGCCAAATGTTATCAAAATAATTTTTTCAGATGCTTTTACAGGAACCTCGGTTGCTGGCGGTTCCTTAATGGGAGTCATTATGTATGGCGTCCAAAGAGGAGCATTTAGCAATGAAGCCGGTATTGGAACCGAGGCACTGATTCATGGTACTGCCAAAACAAATAGTCCAATAAAACAGGGATTTGTTGCCATGATTGGTCCTATCTTTGATACATTACTAATCTGCACTGCTACTGCAGTTGTAATAATTCTTTCCGGATTATGGATGGGTGACCAATATTCAGGAGTAAGTCTAACTGCAATGGCATTCCAAACCTTTCTAGGAAGTGTTGGCATTGCAGTTGTATTTTTGTGTGTGGTATTTTTTGGAATCAGCACTATCTTTACCTACTCTTACTATGGATCAGTATGTGCAAGATTTTTATTTGGTCCTAAGGGTCAAAAAATTTATCTCTATGTTTTCATTGCGACTATCATTTTCTTTGCCTCAATTTCTCTAGATTCTGCCATTAATATTATTGATGGATCTTTTGCAATGATGGCAATACCTACCCTAATTTCATCGATCATTCTGGCACCAAAAGTTATTGCAGAAGCAAACAAGTTTTTAGCTAGATAGTATTTTTTTGAAGTAAATTACTGAGTGGCCATCTTCAAAGTCTTTGGTTCCGCACTCTTCAAATTCGTTTTTTTTATGAAACCTAATTGATGGCTCATTTAAGGGTTTAGAATTTACTTCACAACATATGACAGATCTTTCGCCTCTAATTCTTGCTAGCTCATTATAAAATTGGGTTCCCAATCCTTTTTGTCTAAAAGGAAGATCAACAGCTATGCGATCAATGTAAATAAATTGACTTAATTGGCTACTAAAAAATAGGTAGTTTCCTGATTGATACTTCGAATCTTCAAACATGCAAACCATGAAACCAACTAACGAGGATTGATCGAATGCGCATAGCAAAATATTAGACTGGCTAAGAAGTTTTTTTAGGTGGCCCACATTGGTTAAAGAGCCGACCTCAGGCGTATTTTTTTGATTCAGGGCGTATATTGAATCTAAATATTTGGATGATTCATCCTTTGAAATATTAAGGATTTCAGTTTGCATTTGTGTAAATGCTTATAAAACTTTTTGTTTGAATTTATTCATGGCGTCTAAAACAACTTTGGCTGTCTCATCCTTTGCGTAACGTTTAGTATTTTCATAAAAAGGATGGCCCAAAGTTGCTAGATCCTCTGCTTTTTCTAAAGCTGCTTTCATGAGAGATTCTTCGCTAACAACCGCATCAAGGTACCCAGCCTCCACTGCATCAACCGTTGAAAAAGGTAGGCCATGCAATACAGCATTATAAAAATGCTTTTTAGAAACTCTATCCTTTAGAATCTCCATCATTTGAGTAGGTATGTCCATATTATTGCGCACCTCATTCGCCTGACAAATATATTCTCCTGTGACTCCAATTCTGAAGTCTGCACAACAAAGAATGAATACTCCTAGTGCTATGGAATGACCCGATGCTGCTACAATAACGGGTCTTGGAAATGTATAAATATCATAGAGAAGCTGATTTCCAAGCGTGACCATTTTAGCTATCTTTTCTTTGTCACCCGATGCAAATGTTTTTAGATCAAATCCTGCAGAAAACATTCCTTTTCTACCAGTGATAACCAGGCATCCTTTGTCTTTATGTACTTTACTCAAACACTCGTAAAGACTCTCAAGCATGACTTGTGAAAAGACATTTGCCTTACCATCATCAAGCGTGATGATCGAAATGTCATTTTGAAATTCTATTTTTGCCGTCATTTTTTTTCTCAGTTATAAATTATTTTCTGCTTCAAGAATTATCTCATCGGGCAAACTAAATGCATCCCTTTTAATTTCCCACTTATTTATAATCTTTTCAACTTTTAGGATGCCATACAAGTGAGGAAATACGCCAGTCCTCTCTCCTGCCGGAACTGCTTTCTCGAAAATAATTTCATCCTTAAAATCCTGTGTGTTGATTTGTAGGAGAATCAAGGAATCAAAATCTTTAAAATAAAAAGCTAGCGTCCCCGCTAATTGTTGTGCGGTTGATAAATGTATGAAGCCATCATTACGATCCAGGGCCGTCTCAATTTCGCCTAATGCTTTTGCTTCTGTCCATTCGCTGATAGTTAGTATTTTATAAACTTGTTTATTCATATCTTCTTCTCTATCAAAAGAGCATGCCATTAATAATATGCTGCTCAAAGCAAGCAGTAGCATTTTTGACTTAAATTTCAGGATTCTCATAAAACTAAACAATAATTAGTATAATTTCGATCATGGATTATGTGCCATATGCAGTCCCGTTTTTTTTATTAGCCATTTTGGTAGAACTTACCTATGGTTTTTTAAAAAAGAATAACACCTACAGGCTAAATGATGCGATCTCAAGCTTATTTATGGGGTCCCTTCGAACAGCCAATAAACTGATCTTTATTGGTCTGGGTGGATATGTATTTTACTTGATTGAAACAAACCTTACGCTTTGGCGGATGGATGCGAGTTCAGTCTTTACTTGGATTTTTGCTTTTGTGGTCTATGATTTTTTTTATTACTGGTTTCACCGTATAAGTCATGAGCGCCAAATTTTTTGGGCTTCACATGTTGCTCATCATCAAAGCGAAGATTACAACCTGAGCACTGCTCTTAGGCAAACTGGAACAGGTGCTTTACTGACCTGGATTTTTTACATACCGGTTTTCTTAATAGGAGTACCCTCCTATGTATTTGTCAGTGTTGCATCATTAAATCTAATTTATCAATTCTGGGTTCATAGTGAACACATTCCAAAACTTGGATTCTATGAATGGGTTTTTGTAACACCCTCGAACCATCGAGTTCATCATGCCCAAAATGATGAATATATAGATAAAAACTATGGCGGTGTTTTTATCATTTGGGACAGAATGTTTGGAACCTTTAAAGAAGAGGACACCAAAATTCCTTGTATCTATGGAATAAGGGGGTCCATTAAAACCTTTAATCCAATTTGGGCAAATTTACATATTTATGTTCAGATGCTGAAAGATATTTGGAGCTCAAAATCATTAAAAGATAAGCTATATGTTCCCTTTGCCCAAACCGGCTGGCGACCAAGTTCATTGGAGAATGATTCATTCAAAGATGATTTTGATCCGAATTTATTTAAAAAATATGATCCACAATCATCAAAAAAAATTAAGTTCTATGCTTTTGCTCAGTTTATCGTACTGAGTTTTGTTGGGCTTATAGTTCTTGAGTCAGGTATTTTTGGATATTCCGAATTATGCATAATCATCGGGATGATGGCATTCACAATGTTTTGCACTGCCGCTTGGTTAGATGGTAAAAAGGCATACAAATCTGAATCACTCAGATTGATAGTGCTAGTAGTAATTGGAGTCTATGCGTTAAGCAATCCTCTTACCTACCAGCTGGCCTTAGGCTTATTTGTTTATATAGCCTTAAACTTTATTGCATTGCCAACCTTAAAATCATCAATTAATTAAGATCATGGGATCATCTGTTATTAGCAGAATTTTCTTGATATCACTTTTTGTAATAAGTGTCATGATCGTTAATTTTATTTTTTCTCCAATTGAGAGGGTTATTTATTTAGCGAAATTAAAGCCAGAAGTAAAAACACTTGATATAGACGGCATGTCTTTTAGGGATCTAAATAAAAACAATGAGCTTGATCAATACGAAGATTATAGAATTAATACTGCTCAAAGGGTTGAGGATCTAATATCGCAAATGACCCTTGAAGAAAAAGTAGGAATGCTTTTTCATCCACCGGTCACGATCAATCCTGACTGGATGTTTAGGCTTTATTCATTATTTGTGGATGGCGGAAAACTCACTGAAAGTGAAATCATTAATCAGCACATTAATCATTTCAATTTATACGGCAATCCAAAACCTGAAAGACTTGCAAAAAGATTAAACAAGCTCCAAAGAATTGCCTCAAGATCAAGGTTGGGGATTCCAGTTACCATAAGCTCAGACCCTATTCATGAAGTGCCAAACGGAGGGGGTGTAGCATCTTTTTCTTTGGACGGGTTTTCTAAATGGCCCTCTCAGCTAGGCCTTGCTGCCTCTCAAGATCCTGACCTTGTAAAACAATTTGCAGAGATAGCTAGAGAAGAATATCTTGCTGTTGGAATAAGAACAGCTCTGCACCCAATGGCTGACCTAGCAACTGAACCTAGGTGGGCAAGAAACTTTGGTACATTTGGTTCTGATAATGTTTTAAGTTCAAAACTAACCATGGCATACATGGATGGATTTCAGGGTGAAATTATTGATTCTCAGAGCATCATGACCATGGTGAAACACTTTCCTGGTGGTGGGCCTCAAGAAAATGGGTTGGATCCTCATCTCTTTTCTGGAAGGAATCAAGTTTATCCTGGAAACATGTTTGATTACCATGTTAAACCTTTTGCTGATGCCATTAATAATAACCTTGCCGTTATCATGCCTTACTATGGAATTACTGTTGATCAAACTACTGAAAATGTTGCTATTGGTTTTAATAAAGATCTTTTATCAACATTGCTAAGAGATGAACTAGGTTTTGATGGTGTTATTTGTTCTGATTGGGGAATCATTAATGGTCGACATTGGGGTGTTGACAGTTTATCGATAGAAGAACGCTACGTTAAGGCCATAGATGCAGGGATTGATCAGTTTGGGGGAGAAAAAGATACCAAAATAGTAATAGAACTATTAGAAAAAAATATAATTTCGATTTCCAGAATAGATGATTCAGTAAGAAGAATTCTAAAAAATAAGTTTAGCTTAGGCCTGTTCGATAACCCTTACGTGGAAGTAGATCTGGTAAAGGATCGTGTGAACACTGATCGGAATATCAAGCTGGGCCAGGAGGCTCAAAAAAAGTCTATAGTTCTTCTAAAAAATGATTCGATCTTACCTTTAAAAAAAAATCTCAATATCTTTCTTGATGGATTCAAAACTGAAGATCTCTCATATGCTAATGTTGTTAATAACATTGAAAGTGCAGACGTAATAGTTTCATACCTTCATACTGTTTTTAATGGAAATCAACCTTCTGGAATAGATAGATTGGTCGACAATGTATTAAGTACTATTTTCCCAAATCAAGATCTTAATTTTAATACAGAGATCATTAATAAATTAGACTCCTTTGCTAAAGAAAAGCCAACTATTGTGATTGTCGACTTAAATCGTCCCGCGATTCTAAATAGAATAAACGAAATGAGCTCAGGTTTATTAGCTACATTTGGGGTCGATGAGGAGGTAATTTTTGAGATTCTTTTTGGATATCATGCACCAAATGGAAAACTGCCCTTTGAAATACCTTCATCAATGAATGAGGTTAGAAATCAATTTGAAGATGTTCCTGATGATACTAAAAACCCCACATTCAGAGCTGGATTTGGCTTAACTTACAAATAGTTTTTTGAGATAAATTATTGTAATGCGCTCCAGCTAAAGAACTCTGTCTTTTTAAAGTCATCTCCTTTCAGCTGAATCAAAACGTTCATAAAATTCCCATCAAATATTATTGAGTTCATTAAACTGACTAAATCTTCCTTAGAGGATTGAGAAATGTATCTTTTCATTTTGTCGCTGGTATCAAAACTATAATTACCCTGCTCCCAATCATAAACAAAGTTACCCGACTCAATGTATACATTTTCGGGCTTTTGATTCATTTCATCTAACAAAGCTTTAATGGTTCCATCAACTGTTTTCTTGTCAATTTTTTCTAGAGCAAGAGCAAATCCATATTGAAAATCGATAATTTTTTCTTTTAAGCTTTGCAGATTAGTATTATCACTAATAATGATCATAGAAATTGCAGGGTACTCTCTTACCTCGCTTTCATTACTGAATACTACATATCCAACCTGCTGATCTGTCCTCAATGCATTAAAAAAAGTTGGTCCAAGAAGTTTATTTACTATTGTAAATTCACTAAGCACCTTCAATGACTTTTCTGGATAAATGTACATATCCACAATACCAACACCATCTCTTGGAATGTTCACCTTTTTCATTCTAGATGTTCCAACTTTTACATTAAAGTTATCCTCTTTAATAATTAGCTCTTTTTGGGACGTCTCACCAAAAATATTTCTAGCATTTTGCGCAAATGAAGTCATGGATTCAGGTGCAAATAGTCCATGGCCATATATATCAATGTAGAGAGAACTCTTAAAAACTTTTTGAAATGAAAGAACGTTCGCAAAACTTGCATTATTTATGGCATTCATTATTTGTTTTTTTGAATAAATGTTGCCGAACTGCTTTAGAGTATTGTCGGTGTACCAGTCTAATTGATCAGAAATATCTTGCTCATCAAAGCCGTCATAGAAATCTTTAAGCAACTTTACTGCATTATTAAACATAAATTCTTTTGGTTGAAAGTCATCAAACTTTTCTAAGATTTTAGTTGCATAATCAATCTGTTTGCTACTCCTGCCATAGAGACGGAAAACCAAGTTGCCCTCATCATTTGGAGAAGGGTCTATTGCGATGCCTCTCTTAAATGCTCTTTGATAAAGGCTTCTGTTGTTGTTCAAAAACATTATTGTTAGTAATCCAGATGAAATAAGGTTATCAACGGTGGACATAGGTAGATCTGAAATCAGCCCCACCTGCAAAGTTGATTCGCGACCCTTAAAATACTGAGTGTGAGAAAGGTAGGCTTGAACCCCATCATCGGAATAAACCTTCTGAGGAGACTTATAATCTGCAAGCGCAAGGCCGAGGGATTGCTCATCGTCATCTTCAATGATTTCAGGATTTGGGATAACCAGAGCTAAGAATGTGTTGCTCCATTCTTGAAAGCTATCTTTAGAGATATCTTCTACTCTGTATCCTCCATCAGCAAATTGTAGATTCTGATCTGTTACCTCATCTGGGCTCACATGATAGATCCTAATATTTTCAGAGTTCATCTGATTAAGTACTGATCTGACTAATTCTGGACTGAAATTCTCGGTAACATATTCACTATCAATAATATGTTTAGGCTCAATATCGTAAACTCTTAAACTTAAGCTTATTGCGAGAGACAGCGGAGTTTGCGGAGTATAGTTCTCAAATGCAATCTGATTAATTGATTTTAATTCATTGAAATGATCTTCTACGATTCCTTCCTTATTAATTAAATTAATGTAAGAAAAGACTGATGAAATAATATCATCCTTATTATTTTGACCTTTATCGGTAAGTGTAAATTCTAAGAAAATTGAGCCATCATATGCCCAAGCGTCAGGACTAAAGACTGCAGCGCCTGATTGAATATACCCATTTTCTGTTAGAGATCCCATAAGGGTTCCCTCTTCTTGGGAATTAAAAAGTTTTTCTAGATATTCGTTAGGTTTTTGACGCCAGTTTGATGAATTATTTTGCATCGGGAACTCGAGAATAAGACCAGGAGACTTAACTTTGCTTTTGATATAAATGTTCTTTTTAAGATTTTCTGGTAGATAAGCTTTCGCATCAATAAGGTCCCGGGATGCATTTGTATTTTTTATGCTCCCAAAATATTTTTTAGCCATTCGCTTCAATTTTCTTGGTGACTCATTGCCTACCAAAATAAGCTTCATTATGTTCGCTGAGTAGTAACGCTTATGAAATTCTCTTAGTGACTTAAGCAAGGTTTCTTTTTCAGATGAAAGTGTCTCTTTATTTCCAACACCAAGGAGAGTCTTAGGATGATTTAGGTTTCCAGTCATTGCTGCTGTTCTTTGTCTAATAAATGCCTCTGACTGTCTGCGAAGAAGCCATTCTGAATTAACTGCATTAATCTCTTTTTCAACCATTGTTCCATCGAACAGAGGAGACTTTATTGCGGCTGAAAGCCTATCAAGTGCATCTTCAAATTTATCACTATTGATTGAAAACAAGTATGTTGTTTGTTGATCTGCGGTGAAGGCATTTGTCTCTCCACCATTTTCACTTATAAATTGCATGTATTCATTTGGATCTTTATATTTATCTGAGCCCATAAAAATCATGTGTTCTAAGAAATGGGCTATGCCTTGTGCGCTAGATGGGTCTTGGTATGCGCCCACACCTACACTCAAAGTTGCTGCCGAAGTAGCCAGATTTTCGTCGCTAATAGTTATTACCTCAAGACCATTATCAAGGGTAAAAACTTCATAAGATCTGGGGTCAGATGTGCTCTTATTAACTGTGGAAGCAAATACCGAAAATGAAAGAAAAGTTATTAAAATAAGATTTTTTTTAAACAAATGCATAACAATAAATTTTTAAATGTAAAGTATACTTTACATAACTTTTGCCATTAAGTCAGAAATTTTTAAGATTAGTCGTAAGTTTTTAATTATTGATTAAGTTCTACTTTGAAAAATAGTAGCACGCCAGATATTGATGAAATAAGTGCAAGTATTGAAAAGATTTTTAACAATAAATTATCAATATTATCTCTTTCAACCCAATCCATAATATGAAACCCCCACATTAAATCCCAGATTCTCCATTGGTTTGATCGAATAGCGACAATATCACCAGAAAATACGCTCACGTAAACGTTTATTAATTTACCTAAATTGTTTTCGGTATCAACTTTATAAATAGGTAGATCCCTCCCTCTATACTCTGAACCTTTCCTTGTCTTTGTAATCTCCTGAACAGCCAACGGTTTAAGGGTTGTTTTTATTGACACTATTTCCATCGCTTGATCTGGAGTAAGTTTCCCAAGAGGCATTCCATTGCTATCGTAAAAATCTTTTCCTGAGGGTGTAGTGGCAATAATTATTGTTCTATCTAAGAGTCGTTGCAAGTTGAGGCTTGTTGCATCGGGTATTTTGAAATTTAGGTTGTCACTTATAACATAATCCTTGGGTTGAACTCTATATTGCTCACCTCTGACTAATTCGATTTTATTAAATGCAAAATAAATTCCTGAAACAGTCCAAAGAAGAAGCTGAACTGAAATAAAAAAACTCAAGTATTTATGAGTTTTTCTAATAATTAATTTCATCTCTTTAGAACTTTAACAATTTCATCCACTTTGTCGTCAAAAATATCTCCCGAAAGTGATTCCTTGATGCATTCTTGCAGATGTCTTTTCAAAATTTTACCTTCAACAGATACCAATGAATTCTTTATAGCCTTAATTTGATTAAGAATTTCAATGCAGTACTCTCCGTTAGTGATCATTTTTTCAACTCCACGAACTTGGCCCTCTATTCTGCGTATGCTTTTTAGGTGATCTTTGTGACAAGGATGGCTCATGATTATAAAAACCTCGGTATTAAGTATGTAAATATGGTTGCAAAAATAAATATCGATGCAGAAATGTAATAAATATATCTTGATCGTTGTCGGGTTCTTAGACACTCTCTACCCAATTTAGGATCTGCTGGACATGGCATGTGGTAGGTCTTGTAATTTACATAACCAGCAATGGCAAGCATCACAAAAGCAGCAATTGTGATTTGAATTTTATATTGAGATAAAACTATTAAAAAAGGAAAGATTGTTATCAAGCTTGCGAAAGTTGCTCCAGCTCCAAGAGCAACAAATAAGGCAGGCATAGCACAACAAACCAATGTTGATGAGGAGGCAAATAAAGAAAAGAAATTTGCAGTCTTATCTTTTATCATTCATTAAATATCTAGTATTTGTAAGTCAGTCGCATTTTGACCGTTAGAAACAATTTTTAGCTTTATTTCTTCAAAGTCAATAACCTTTCTGTTGTTATATGCTACCAGAACCTTACCCCTTGAGAGATCAACATCAACCCTTTTCACGCTCTTATCCCTTTTAAATGTTTTTTCAATACCGCGTGCACAAAAATCACAAACCATCCCGATAACACTTACAACAGCAATTTGTGAATCCGCTAAACCTTCAATAAATTTATCAAATCTTTCTGGATCAACTTCAAGTTCTTTTCCGTCAACTAGAGTTTCATGCAAATGTCCTTCATGAGAAGAATGATCATGAGAGTGCATGCCTGAATGAGAGTGATCATGTGCCTCGCCTGGCTCAGTATTAATTTCACTGGTCCATGCAATACTTGGAAGAAAAAAACCTAATAAAAAAAATATTTTCATAAAAACCTCCTTAAAACCTATACATCATGTGGACATCCCAATTAATTTTGCTGTCATAACCAAACTCAATTAAGAAGTCGCCTTTAAAAAACTTTAGAACAGGATATGTCTGCCACTCATTGGTGATAGAGTTTTTTTTACTTTTGAGCATGAGCCAAGTATGCAAATCTCCATACTCTCCAACATATGGAGCTATGCCGGCTTGCAAAAAATAGTCTTGATAGTCTTGGATGGTATTTTCAACTTCTTTAAAACCGAAGCCGGTAAATACTCTTCTCGTTTCCCAGTCTCCATGGATTCCGTAAAAAAAATTATCTGTACCTTTTGAAGATATTCCTGATTGAAAATATAGATTTCTTTGAGATTGGCGTGTATTTTTTCTATTCATCAAATAAGTAAATCTTAAGTATGAATATTCTTGATCAAAGATAAGATCTCTTACTTTCTCAATCCCTACGGAATACTTATATGTAGGAGAATAGTGATAGTAAATGGAGTCCTTCATGTTATCTATTATTAACATTGCTGTTGAGCCGCCGGAGTAAGATATAGGTCTTGCCTCAACGTTAATTGATAATAAAAGTAATACCAGTTTAACCAATATACCCATGGGGGGTATATTAATTTAATATGTTTTTTTTGGGAAGCTATTTAGTTAAATGCTGAATTATTAATGTTGGCACATTGTGTGTATTTGACTCAACAGTTGATACAAGGGTATTTTCCTTTAAACCTTTTCTTATTGGAGAGACATCAACACCTTCTGATTGGAGTCTTTTGCAATAGGCCTCAATATCCTTTACCTCCCAAGCAAGACCCCATAAGTGATCTTGTAATAAATCGTTATCTTCGATCACTTCAAGTGTTGTTTTATTAAGCCGAAAAAACAACATCCTTTTTTTCCAGTGATCATTAAAAATATCCAAAGCAAGCCTCAGGCCAAAAACATCTTTATAAATTTTTATAAAGTCATCTATATCAGGAGAATTAATGACAGCGTGATCAAGTTTATTCACGCAATCAGGGCTAATTGTTTCTATTTTTGGTAGGCTTCCTTCAGTGTGCTGGATAACAAAAGAAAAAAGTCCTCTAGTTAATTCTGGCGGTAGAAATATATTTTTCCACTTTCTGATTGCTTGATCTTGTAAGTTTATTCCTGTCCCACTGGTTATGTCATCAACTACAAAACCATTATCCTTTAGACGAGCTTGCAGCTTAGACAAATTATTTGATCCAAAAACAATACCGCTAAGGCCTTCTCCTTCCTCCTTAAGAATGTGATTTACTAGATCAGAACCTATGCCTTTGCCGTTTGCACTTAGTAACTCTAAGTAAGTATTATCAAAGTTAAAAATGCTGTTTGCGGTACCGTATTCTTCATGAACCCCCCTCCAAACAGGCTTTGTTCCCAAAACTTTTTGATAATTGCTTTCTGCTAAATCTAAATCCTCAACAGCAATAATTAAATGGTCGATGGAATCCAGCATGAAAAATGTATTTAGCTTTTTTTATCTAGCTTTTCTATGATTTCTATAACCTGATGAGCATAATTACCAAGAATTGGAATGAATTCAATTTGAGCAAGAATTGCTACAAGAATTGAAACTAACAGAGTTGCTCCAACTACAGAACCTAATCCTATTGCAAGTCCTCGTAGAAGATTGTAATAAATAAATTTTATCGAGCTTTCATGAATCTTCATAAAATTATGATCCTGAAGCTCCTCCAAAGCATCTGCCAGTCTTTTTTGATCATCGCTCATAAGCACCTCTAATTAGTTCTAATATACTAAACTAAATTAATCATCGGACAATCGCATAAACCATAATTAGTCTTGTTAATTGAGAAAGTAATGTGCAGAGGAGATCGAGTCTAGATTATGACTAACCCTTTATTTTAGATATTATTTACTACTTCGTGCAACAAGTGCACTCGCAGCAACTACAACAATCACACATGTTTAAATTATAGATTAAATCAAGGATATTTCACAATCTGTTTGTTGCAGAAGGACTTTGTTGCAAAGTTAGGCTGGTTTTTCGTGACAGTCAGCGCACTCTAATTTTTTACAGGTCTGAAAGTTTTGGTAATGAGCAAAAACCAACAAAAGAGATCCAAGCAGTGTAATGGCTTGCTCACCTAGCTCACCCAATAATTTTTCCCCCATAATTACAGCAGCAACCAATCCAATCATTCCAATGATTGCGGCAGGAAAAAATGAGGTAGTCTTATGATTTTTATATCCCGCATATAGAGCGAAGATGCTTACAGGAACAACAATAAATATTAATAGTTTATGAATAAATTCATTGTCGATGGTAATAGATAAAAACCCTGCTGAAAGAATTACAAAGGACGGCACAAATAGACAATGAATTGCACAAGCTAAAGAAACTGTGATTGCAAACTTATCTGTACGTTTTTGAGTTTTTTGCATGGCTTATTGTAATACAGTAACAAAAATTTTTATATGTAACCTTTACTTCTCATTTAGATAATGATAAGTTTACGTTACATTTTAAAGAGGAGAATTTATGGATCCAATACTAATACCCATATTAGGTGTTTCAACCGGGATAATTGTACCAATTGCGGTTTTCATTTGGCTTTATTATGAGGGTAAGGGGAAAAGAGAGGCTGTATTGGAGATCTCTAAAAACCTAGATGACCCAAAAAAAGTTGAAGAACTCTTGAATATTTTTGAAGAAAGGAAAAAAGAGCCGATTGATTATCGGAGAGGGGGCTTAATAACACTTTTTGTAGGTGTTGGAATTTACTTATTGGGCAACTGGGCAATGGGTCAATTCTTTGAAGGTATTGGCCTCCTGGTTGGTGCCATAGGGGTCGGGACCATGTTAGCAGGATATATGTACCCGAATACAAGCGAAGAAATTACTAATGCGGTTGATGAATATGAAAAGAGATAATAAAAAAATTATCAAGGAATTATTTGGCAGTGAATCTGAAATGTCCTCACTGTTCGGCGTTGGAGTTGGATTTTTAAACTTTTACTTTCTTTGCTTTCTATGGGGCATTACTTGGGAGATAAGTTTTGCTATTGCCATTGCCTTGGGGTTATTGGTGGCATTTATTCTAGATGAATATTATTTTGAGGAGCATAAAAATACAGAGGCTAAAAATATTTCAAAAGCAGTCGAGGAATTTGAGGAGACATAGATGACCTATTTTAAACGCTTCTTGGTAATTTTTATTTCTGGGAGTGTTCAAGTATTTTTTGCAGCATACTTAATATTGGAGCTGCTAGGTTTTAGTTTAGGCTGGCACCTTTCGAATCATAATATTATGTTTGTCCCTGGAGTCTTGGTTTTTTTGGGAGCAGCATATCTGACGTTCTCTTATTACTACCTTGATACCAAAAAAATTAATAATTCACTTTATGATGAATTTACTGCCCTTCGAGCCTATAAGCTTGGGTCAATAGGTTATGGGCTTAACGGAATGGGAATCTTTATTCTTTTTTCTATTCAAGACTGGTCAAACTGGAACTTTCAAATAGCCAATAGCATGATTTATCAAATTGCTGCCTTTGCTTGGCTTGTTTTTGGGGTGCTGCTAGTATCTTTTTCTATTGGCGATTATCAGGAATCAAAAAGTGGGTAGAAGTCATGAAAAACTTCTTAATAACTTAGAAGAGCTTAGAAAATCAGCTGGACTTACGCAACAAGAGCTATCCGAAAGCGCAGAGGTCTCAAGAAAAAGCATTAATGCAATTGAGAATGGTATTTATGTGCCTTCAACTGTGCTTGCTTTAAAAATCTCTAAAACTCTTGGATGCAAGGTAGAAGATATTTTTAAGCTTCCAAAAAATTAGAGAACAGGTGATGAGTGATGAATTTTAATCTTTAAAGAGTTCACTTGATCGATAAAACAAAAGGTGAAAGCAACCAAAGAGATTTCTTCTGAATTCAATGGCTTAAACCTGAGCGTTCCCATTGCAGCTAAAAGATTTTCTTGTATATTAGAAAAAAAGGAAAAGCTATGAAAAAAACGCTGTCTATATTTTTAATATTTTCTTTATTTGTTTCTGGGCATAGCGCACAGAAGGGAGACTTTTCAGGAACGTGGAGGCTGGTTGAATATGCAGTCAATGATGAGTATCAGGATGTGCCTAATCCTACTCCTATAAAAATGTATATGAATGGTGAATTCGTAATTATCTTTTATTTAGAAGGCAAAATGCAGTTCAACAAAGGTATATATTCTCTTAAAGATGGAGTTGTAAATGAAACTATTTTATCTAGCAGCAACGAGTCCCTAATTGGCGAGACAGTTTCATTTAGGCCAAATTTCATGGGTGATAAAAACTCTTTTAACTTAAAGATTGATTTTGGGGATAGCACAAATTTTGAGAGATGGGAAAAAACTCACTGCGATTTGGTGAAGTGCGCGAAAATAAGAACAAGAGATAACTAAAAACTGCGTTTTATTAATTGACTTGATCGAACAATAGAAATTTTTGGTGTTACCCTTCTTTGTTTGGATTCCAGATCACTAAGTTTTTAGTCTTAAGTCTGTTTACAATTAATTTATATCTTGATTGTTCTTCCTTCCACTCTTTTAACCATTTATGGCCGTCTCTTTCCGCATCTACAAAGATAGCATTAGTAAAAGCCAAAGGTAATATTACTGCAACATGAATAATGATGCTTGCAATTGTGTTGTAGTTAAAAAATCCTAAATAATTTGCTGCCAAAAATCCAAAGAAAACGCTCCATATAATAAACAGTACTAGCATGAAATAAGTTTGAAGACTTGGATCGGGGATGTACTTTAATGGATTGTATCTTACGTCCATCACTCTTCTCCAACCGCTAACAAGTTTCATTACAAACCTTCTGAAAAAACTCGGCTTTTTCATGCTAGGTTTAATCATTTTTTCCTCCTATTAAATCTTATGAACTCTTTAATTACGTGCATACCAACAGTTAGCCATGTTACTGAGACTAAACTCCAAAACAATATCTCTATCATGTGAATTTAGAGCTTTTGAATATATAAAAATTGTAACCGACAATTATTTGCCAAGCCAAGAATAATCTAAGAATTAATTCAAAAAACCATAAGCCAAGGCTCCACATAATTACTGCTTTGAAACAACATAAGTGAAAGCTTTGTTTTGTCTTAGTAGAGTAAAATATTAATTGAGAGGGTTCCCATTGAAGTCATACTGCTCAACAATCTCTGTAAGGTTTCCGTTGTTATATTTTGCCTTTGACTTTAACTGTCCATTTGGATGATAGGTTTCAGTTATGCCATGTTGAAGTTCTTCACTATTATAAGTTTTCATAAACTCCAACTGCCCAGAATCGTAATATGAAAATTCTTCAAAACTTAAAAGCACATCTTTTTTAAAGTATTCTTTATAAGAAATTTGGCCATAATCATAACTAATCCATTCACCCTCTAACTTGTCATTTACGACGTTTCCCTCAACTATCAAGTACCCTTCTTCATATCCTTCATATCTACCATTTTCAGAACCATTCTTATATTTTGTTTTTAAGGAATAAGCCACGCCACACCCATCATATTCTTCATATTGTCCATGCAATAAACCATTTTTATAGCTACCTGCTTTGTTTACGCAAAATCCATACTCATCATCAAACCCCATAAAATTACCTGAAAATGGCTTTGAAGTATTGACTTGATATTTTAAGCCTTGCCTTTCAACAAGTGTTGCTTCGTTGATTGCGGAGTTAGCATACTTTTCAAACAAAGGCTTGGCATTGAAGAACTGACTCTTTATAGGAACATTAAATACAGCGGCAGTTAAAATAATGAGCGTTAAAGAATAATATTTTTTCATTAAAATATTCTGCCATAAATTTAGAGAAATTTCTCTATTGGTAAATTGATGCAACATTTGAAACTACTAAAAACTAACTAAGTAGAACTAAATGGCAGCTTTTTGATCATTTTTATTTTTTTGGTTTTTTCCAACTAAGCGCAGCACCAATGGCAACACCCACCGCAATCCATGTTGGTTCATTTGTTGCGGCAAAAACTGCTGCACCTATTGCTGTTCCAACACCAATCCAGCTGCCAGTATTTCTAAGATTGACAAACTTCTTATTCATATTATGAGAACACCATTGTCTAACCTATGATCACAATTGATATTAAGTTATCAGCTTGGGTATTATTCCTAGTTGAGCCAGAATACCAAAGATAATTAACAATATGATACTGGAAAGTGTTTTAAGATTCTTTTCTTGAATCCATTCAAATGAATAATCTATAAATTTTCTTATCCATTTGTCTGCTTTATCCATCCACTTAACAGCTTTTCTTGTCCATGTATCAGTGGCATCAATTAATAATAGAGAAAATGCCGCGATGATAAGCCAGACAAAACCATTAATGGTCATATCGATAAGCCAACCTAAAACAAGCCAATTTATTTCCATTATTAAGCCCTAGTAACCAATCTTAGCTTTATTCAAAAGTGATTAAGTTTAAACAGTGATTTGATTTTTTAACCATAATTATCTGAAAAGTATTTTTCTCTATCTTCTTTATTCATACCAACTGTATCGTTCATAAAATTGTTTCTATCTTCTCTAGATTTGAAGACCCATATACAAACAGTGTCCTGTGAATGATAGATTGCTTTCAGTTCATCATCTATATCACAGATTTCTTTTGGGATTTCTGTCTTAATACAAATCACGATTCAAATCTACTCAACGGTCACTGAGTAGATTTAACTGTCTACTTGTTGGTTTATGGAATCTAATTAAAAATTCTATGTGCCTTTCTTTCATTAAACTTCTATGTTGTTTTGCTTAACTTCTTGTGAGTCAATGTAAACAAACATGCTCCAATTATAGTCCATAGAATATCATTCCAATCGAAGACACCTCTTCCGGGTGTAAAAATTGTAATGAACTCATTGGCAATTAATCCCGATATGGAGATTCCTACTGACCAATAGAGTCGATTTTTAAATAAAGATGAATTAGGTTTGGATACTTCTGGAATCACCACATATAACAGAGCAGGCAATCCAATTCCTGGCAAGAAATTTGGGGCAACCCCAAGAAGATAAATTATTATTTTATTAGCACCATCATAATTTGGTCTTATGTAATCCTGGACTATAGAAAAAAGCAAAAAAGAAATAGCAAAAATAATGTAATAAACAAACTTTCTATTCATTTTTATGTTTTATCACTAATATTTAATATCCACAATCTTGTAAAAGTGGACAGTTCTATCTACTCGACAGTAACAAATTAGATTTGAGTGCAGAATTAAGAGTATAGTTTTTTCTGAACCCTTTGTGAAACTTCAAATAAAATTCAATATCTTTATAGTTCATAAAAAATCAACATATCATGCAATGATCGATAAGAATTTTGCCCTCTTCTTCCTTAAAAATTGCTTGATTGATCAATTCGTCATTGCTTGAAGAAGTTTTTTGTTTCCAAACAATTCCAACTGAGTCGCTTCTTCGAAATAAACACACAAACTCTCTTTTAGTCCAAAAAATATTTGGTTCAATTGATAACTGTCTTTTGAGTTCTTCAGGTGTAACTATGGACTTCATTCTATCTGTGAAATCCTTTGTATGCTTTTTATGGTCACCCTCATTGGAACCCTCCAAACAACTATCCATAATCGGTTCTACTATACTAAGAATTTCATCTTCACTAAGATTGGGGAGTTTCAATTCTGCACTCAAGATTATTCAACCGTCACTGACTTAGCTAAATTTCTTGGCTGATCAATGTCAGTGCCTCTTAGCAGCGCTACTTCATATGAAAGAATTTGTAGCGGGATGGTGTAGATGATTGGTGTTAGTAAAAAATCACACTTTGGCATCGGAACAAGACTTCCTGACTTTACATCGATGGAGACACTCGGATCTGAAAACACATATAGAGTTCCACCACGGGCCTTAACTTCTTCTAAATTAGAAACGAGTTTTTCCGCAATCTCACTTTCGGGTGCTAACGCTATGACTGGCATGCTTTCATCAATAAGTGCCAAAGGTCCATGTTTAAGCTCGCCTGCAGGATAAGCCTCGGCATGAATGTATGAAATCTCTTTGAGTTTTAATGCGCCCTCTTTAGCAACCGGATAAAAAATACCACGCCCCAAAAACAGTGCATTATCCTTGCTGGCAATTTCTGGGGCCATCTCAAAAATAGAATCTTTTAATTCTAAAGTTTGCGTGATGATTTCTGGCAAAGCTCTTAGCGCGGTGACAACCCTCTGTCTTAATTTAGGATTCAAGTTTCTCGCTTTTGCTAATGAGAGGGTTAACAGCATTAAAGCAGCTAGCTGGGTTGTAAAAGCCTTGGTTGAGGCAACTCCGATTTCCGGGCCTGCATTGGTAAATAAAACAAAATCAGATTCTCTTGCTAAAGTGCTGGTTGGCACATTACAAATTCCAACAGTTGCAAGATAATTTTTTTCCTTTGCATAATTTAATGCGGCAAGCGTGTCAGCTGTTTCACCTGATTGAGAAATAGTAATAAGAATTGAATTCTCATCAACATGGGGATTTCTATATCGATATTCACTTGCATAATCTATTTGACAAGGGAGCTCGGCTATTGCCGAAAGCCAATTTGCAGCTACCCTTCCAGCATGAAGACTGGTACCGCAGGCAACAATCTGAATGCGCTCTACTTTTTTAAATAGTTCTGTGGAACCCAAACCAAAAATATTATCTAAAACATCTTCGCCACTGATGCGGCCGTCAATAGTGTTTAGCAATGCATCAGGTTGTTCATAAATTTCTTTTTCCATGAAATGTCTGTAATCACCTTTGGAGGTTGCCTGTGATGAGATATCGATATGGTTTACCTCTCTTGGTGCATCTGAATCAATTGCATCAAAGATCCTATAAGTTTCTGCAGATATTTCAGCAACATCACCGTCTTCAAGGAAAATAAAATCATTGGTTAGTTGAGATATAGCTAAAGGGTCTGATGCAGCGAAGATCTCGTCTGTACCAAGACCAATAAGGAGTGGTGATTTTTGTCTAGCAATCACCAACTTGCTTTCATCATCCCTATGCATGGCAGCAATTGCATATGCTCCATCAAGCTTTTCTTTAGAAGCAAACATTGCCTCTACCATGGTCATGCCTCGCTTTAAGTTAAAGTCTAGAAGATGCGCAATAATTTCTGAGTCTGTTTGTGATGTAAAAGAATAGCCTTCTTTTTCTAGTTCAGCTTTTAGCTCCAAATGATTTTCAATAATGCCATTATGAACAATAAATACTTCATCATTTGATTTGTGGGGATGAGCATTAGTTTCCGAAGGCTCTCCATGTGTTGCCCAGCGTGTGTGAGCTATGCCAAGTTTGCTTTTAGGTTTTTCTTCAATCATCTTGTCCTCAAGAAGCTGAACTTTGCCCAATGTTCTTAAGTGTGCAACCCCATCTAATTGATGTAGAGCAATCCCTGCAGAGTCATAACCTCGGTACTCCATTCTATGGAGGCCTTGAACCAAAAGCTTTCCAACGTTACGGGTAGAGGCTGCGGCTATGATTCCACACATGCTTTACTTTTTATTTTTTGCCCAGCCAGGCTTATTTGATTGTTTGCCGCGCGCGACTGCAAGAGCATCATCTTCAACATCTTTAGTAATCACTGAACCTGCCCCAATGTATGAATTATTACCTATATTTAATGGCGCCACTAAGGATGAATTGGTTCCAACAAAAGTTTTATTACCGATTTTTGTTTGATGTTTGTTGGTCCCATCATAGTTACAAGTAATTGTGCCAGCCCCAATGTTTGAATCCTCTCCAACCTCTGCATCTCCCAAATAAGCCAAATGATTTGCTTTAGATCCTTTACCAATTTTAGTTTTCTTGGTTTCAACAAAATTACCAATCTTTGCCTGGTCCTCTAATACAGTTCCCTCTCTAAGTCTTGCATATGGGCCAACATTACAATCTGCACCGATTTGAGTTGAAACTATGTGTGAAAAAGCCTCAATGGATACGTTGTCACTAATCACAACATCCTTTAAGTAGCAGTTTGGTCCAATGGAAACATTGGTGCCAAGCGTTATTTCACCCTCTAAAATTACATTAACATCGATCGAGCAGTCCTTACCTGCGGACACGCTGCCCCTTACATCTACCCTTGATGCGTCCGATATGGTGATTCCCTGTTCAAGTAAATCCTTAGATTTCATCTCTCTGAAAATATTCTCTATTTCATGAAGTTCACTTTTAGTATTGGCGCCCAACACCTCGGTTTCTTCAACTATTATAGGGTTTATTTTAACACCCTTTTTGCTTGCTATCTTAATGGCGTCGGTTAAGTAATATTCTCCAGCTGCATTATTGTTGTTAACCTCGTCTAAAGAAGATAAAAGCATCCCACCTTTAATGATCATAATTCCAGTGAATACTTCATTAATTTTTTTTTGCTCAGCATTAGCATCTTTTTCTTCGATGATTTCAGTTGCCAGGCCTGAATCATTCTTGATGACTCTTCCATAGCCAAAGGGATCTTTAGGGATCATGGTCAAAATTACAGCATCATGATTATCATTTAATGCATTTTTTAGGGTCTCATAGCTGATAAGCGGCACATCGCCGTAAAGAATTAATACATCTTCGTCATCCATTATTTTTTTTTGGGCAGCTCTGACCGCTCCTGCAGTTCCATTGAGTTCAGGCTGAACAAAGATCTCTACATTTTTAAAGTTTGTGCTTAGGTGTTCATTAAGAACATCTTTTTTGTAGCCAATAATGGTGCTTATTTTGTTGGTTAGTATGCCCGCGGTTGTGATGACATGATCTATCATGGCTTTGCCCGCTAGAGGTTGCATCACTTTTGGAAGATTTGTGTGCATTCTGGTGCCTTTGCCAGCTGCTAGAATAATAGTATGTAAATTCACAAGTAAACTAAATAAGGAATACCTTACTTGTTTTTGCGGAGCTTTTGTATAGTTTTGATTCTTGCGGCAGCTTCAGCAAGTTGTGCTGCGGCTTTAGTAAAATCCATGTCAGCATCTCTATCGGATAATTCTTTTTGCGCGAGCTCTTGCGCCTTGATAGCCTCTGCCTCATCTAAAGAGTCTGCTCTTTCTGCAGTATCTGCTAAGAAAGTCACTTCATTGGGTTGGATTTCGATGAATCCACCCGAGCAAAAGAAAGTCTCTTCGCCGTTTTCATTTTCAAGCCTTACAGGGCCCGGCGCCAAACCTGTTAATAGGGGTGTGTGTCCTGGTGCAATGCCAAGTTCTCCAAGTGAACCGATGGCGTAAACCATTTTAGCCTCACCTGAATATATTTCTTCGTTAGAAGAAACAACACTTACCTTAATTTCGCTCATTATTAGTTAAAGGGTTTTTCCTTTTTCAACCGCCTCTTCAATGGTGCCCACCATATAAAAAGCTTGTTCTGGCAGGTCGTCATAGTCCCCTGCTAATATTCCTTTAAAGGCTTTAATGGTATCTTCTAAAGAAACGTATTTTCCAGGAGACCCTGTAAAGACCTCTGCAACAAAGAATGGTTGAGATAAGAACCTTTCAACCTTTCTTGCTCTCGCAACGGTTAACTTATCCTCTTCAGAAAGCTCATCCATGCCTAAAATCGCAATAATATCTTTAAGCTCTCGATAACGCTGCAGTACTCCTTGAACACCTTGTGCAACCTCATAATGCTCGGCTCCAACAACCAACGGATCTAACTGTCTTGAAGTAGAATCTAGCGGATCAACAGCTGGGTAGATACCTAACTCAGCAATTTGCCTTGAAAGCACAACGGTAGCATCCAAGTGGGCAAAAGTGGTTGCAGGTGAAGGGTCAGTTAAGTCATCAGCAGGTACATAAACTGCTTGAATGGAGGTGATCGATCCTGTCTTGGTCGATGTAATTCTTTCTTGAAGCGCTCCCATTTCTTCAGCTAGAGTTGGCTGGTAACCCACCGCTGATGGCATCCTACCCAGCAAAGCTGATACTTCAACACCAGCAAGTGTGTATCTGTAAATATTATCAATAAAGAGAAGTACGTCTCGCCCTTCATCCCTGAACTTTTCAGCAATCGTTAAACCTGTTAAAGCTACTCTTAGTCTGTTGCCTGGAGGCTCATTCATTTGGCCGTACACCATCGCAACTTTTGATTCGCTTGGTTTTTCTATGTTAACAACACCTGATTCTTGCATTTCATAATAGAAGTCATTTCCTTCTCGAGTTCTTTCTCCAACACCGGCAAACACTGATAAACCAGAATGCTCGGTTGCAATGTTATTAATGAGCTCCATCATGTTTACTGTTTTACCAACACCAGCACCTCCGAAGAGACCAATTTTTCCACCCTTAGCGAAAGGACAAATTAAATCAATAACCTTAATACCTGTTTCTAAAAGCTCATTGGAGCCGGACTGATCCACATAAGAAGGTGGCTTTCTGTGAATTGGCATTCTTTCCTGCTCACCAATTGGGCCCTTTTCATCAATTGGATTTCCCAAAACATCCATGATGCGTCCAAGTGTTTCTGTGCCCACAGGAACTGATATTGGTGCATTGGTTCTTTCGGCTTGAAGGCCACGTTTTAATCCTTCAGTGGTTCCCATAGCAATGGTTCTAACAATACCGTCGCCAAGCTGTTGCTGGACTTCCAAGATAATCTCCAAACCATCAATGGTTAAGGCCTCATAGACGTTCGGAATGTTTTCTTTTTCAAACTCGACATCGATAACAGCTCCGATGATTTGTATTACTTTTCCGTTGCTCATTTTTTTCTCCTTAAACTGCTGCAGCCCCACCAACTATCTCGGATAGCTCTTGGGTAATGGCAGCCTGTCTTACGTTGTTGTACAACAACTCAAGTTCTTTAATTAAATCTCCAGCGTTTTCACTAGCGTTTTTCATTGCGATCATTTTTGCAGCTTGTTCACAGGCATTGTTTTCAACGACTGCCTGATAAATTAGAGCCTCAATGTATCGAGTTAAGAGGCCATCAAGTAATTCAGCAGCCTCCGGTTCATAAATATAGTCCCAGTGTGTATTGACAAGATTTTCATCTTCTATCGCTGGAAGTGGTATTAACTGCATAATGGTGGGTTGTTGAGTCATTGTATTAACAAATCTGTTTGAACATAGATAAACCTCATCCACATCTTGGTTTTTATGAAGATCAAGCACCACCTTGGTTAGCCCGATAAGATCTTCAGGATTTGGTTGGTCCCCTAGTTTGTCTGCAGTTGCAACAACCTCTCCTCCAACGCTTTGAAAAAATGCTGAAGCTTTTAGGCCAATGAGTGCAAAGGATGAACCAATGCCATTGGTTTTAAATTCAGCGGCTTTTGCGACTATGGATTTAAAAAGATTAATGTTGAGGCCGCCGCACAAACCCTTATCGGTTGAAACCACAATAAAGCAGGCTTTTTTAACGGTCCGATCCTCATAAAAAGGATGTGAATGTTCTGAGTTTGAAGTCGCGATGTGCGAAATAACTTCTTGAATTTTATTGGAGTAAGGTCGGCCAACCATCATTAGGTCTTGCGTTCGCTTCATCTTACTAGCAGCCACCATCTCCATCGCAGAGGTAATTTTTTGGGTGCTTTTAATGCTAGCGATTTGTTTGCGAACTTCTTTGGTGTTAGCCATTTATGGTCTCTAATAAGTTTGTGTTTTCTTAAAGTTTTCTAACAACGACTCGAACTGCTTCTCGATGCCATCATCCCAGTCGCCCGTATCATTGATTCTGTTTTCAAGCTCACCAGCTTCCGCATGAAAATACGAGTGCAATGCGTCCTCAAAAGAGCCAAGTTTTTCAACTTCAACGTCTTTTAAAAATCCTCGGTCAGCAGCAAAAAGAGTTACTGCTTGTTGAGCCACGCTTAAAGGTGAATATTGTTTTTGCTTAAGCAGCTCAGTAATTCTTTGGCCATGAGCCAATTGTTCTTTGGTTGCATCATCTAAATCAGATGCAAATTGAGCAAACGAAGCAAGCTCTCTAAACTGAGCTAGTGCTAACCTAACCCCACCACCAAGTTTTTTAATAATTTTAGTTTGCGCCGCACCACCAACCCTAGATACAGAAATACCTGGGTTAATTGCAGGCCTTACTCCTGAATTAAATAAGTCAGTTTCTAAAAATATCTGACCGTCAGTAATGGAGATGACATTGGTTGGGACGAACGCCGAAACATCACCGGCCTGTGTTTCAATAATTGGAAGTGCTGTTAAGGATCCTGTTTTTCCCTTCACTTCACCGTTGGTAATTTTTTCAACATAGTCAGCATTTACTCGTGCTGCTCTTTCTAAAAGACGTGAATGCAGATAAAAAACATCACCAGGGAAAGCTTCACGACCTGGGGGTCTTCTTAGAAGAAGTGATATTTGTCTGTAAGCTACAGCTTGCTTTGATAAGTCATCATAAACAATTAGTGCGTCCTCTCCTCTATCCCTAAAGTATTCACCCATTGCGCATCCAGAATAAGCAGAAAGATATTGCATTGCAGCAGGATCTGCTGCTGCAGCTGAAACAACAATGGTGTGATCCATGGCGCCGTACTCTTCTAATTTTCTTACAACATTAGCAATGGTGGATTGTTTCTGACCTATTGCAACATAAATACATTTAATGCCAGTATCTTTTTGGTTGATGATGGTATCAATAGCAACAGCCGTTTTACCTGTTTGCCTATCACCAATAATGAGCTCCCTTTGACCCCTACCAATAGGCACCATAGCATCAATAGCCTTTAGTCCTGTTTGAACAGGCTGGTCAACAGACTGTCTTGCGATCACCCCTGGGGCAACCACCTCCACAGGAGCAGTTAAAGATGTTCCAATTTCTCCTTTACCGTCAATGGGGTTACCTAATGCATCGACAACCCTACCCAACATTTCGCTACCGACTGGTACTTCGAGGATTCTTCCGGTACAAGTTGCTTTTTGTCCTTCAATCAATCCAAGATAGTCACCTAGGACAACAGCCCCTACCGAATCCTGCTCTAAATTTAGCGCCAGACCAAGCACGCCGTTCTCAAACTCTATAAGTTCGCCAAACATGACATCTCCCATGCCGTGAATACGTACAATTCCGTCTGAGACACTAACAATAATTCCCTCATTCTTTCGCTCTGCACTAAGGTCCAAGCCTGCGATTTTTTCCTTTAGAACGCTTGAGATTTCTGATGGGTTAAGTTGGCTCATAATTTCACCTTTAAATATTTAGTTCGTTTACTAATTTTTGAACTCTTCCTTTAATTGAGAGGTCAAGGATCTCATCATCTATTTTGATAGTAATGCCACCCATAATTGCTGGATCAACTAAAAAGTTAATGTTAGAAGTTTCTCCATATTTTTTTAATATTGATTGTTTTAATCCTTCCTTGCTTTCATCACCAAGATCAACAGGAATTGAAACATCTATGTCAAGTTGTTGATTATGTTCTGCGAGCAGAGATTCATATAAGTTAGAAATTTCAGGACAAATTTCTAACCTATCATTTTCTGCCAAAGCCCCTAGCAAATTATTTACCAATTCATTCGCCTCTCCATCAAATATTGATGTCAGTTTTTTTAGAATTTCACTTCTTGAAAGGGTTGGTGAAGAGATAAGGTCTGTAATTGCTTTTTCTTTAAATCCTGCGGCAAGACTTTTAAGGCTCGCCTGAGTTTCAGAAGTAGACCCACTATCAACAGCGGCATCAAAAATTGCTTTGGCGTATGGTCTTGCTAGTGGGACTAAGTCTTGCATTAGATCTTTTGGGCAGCCTCAGAAATAATTTTCTCATGTTTTTCTTGTGAAATTTCATCTCCAAGAATTTTTTCTGTTGTCGAAACGATAATTTCTGACACATCTTTTCTTAGGGCTTCTTTGGTCTTATTAATTTCAGCCTCAAGATTTTTGTTTGCAGATGCAATAATCTTTTCTGCCTCAGCCTCTGCTTTTGTTTTGGCCTCAGAGATTATTTGTGAAGCCCGCTGATTGGCTTTCTCAATAATATCTGCTGACTCTGATTTGGCTTTATCTAATTCTGCTTCGTAATTTAGTTTAGCCTCCTCTAAAGAGTCGTTGGCTTTTTTAGCAGCCTCAAGACCATCAGAAATTCTTTTTTCTCGCTCCTCCATAATCGCAATAATTGGGGGCCATACATACCTCCAACATATGGCCACAAAAAGCACAAATGCTAATGTCTGGCCAAGAAGCGTTGCGTTGATATTCATTAGGCAGCAAACATAATGTATAGACCAAGACCAACACCGATCATTGGTACCGCATCAACCAAACCCATTACAATAAATAGCTGGGTTCTAAGAAGTGGAATAAGTTCTGGTTGTCTCGCTGCACCTTCAAGGTACTTGCCACCCAATACACCCACACCAATTGCTGCGCCAACAGCACCCAAACCAATAATGATTGCTGCAGCGACAAATAGTAGAGATTGTTCCATAATTTTCTCCTAAATTTTGAGGATTAATGATCCTCTGTTTCATGCGCCATTGCTAAATAAACAATGGTTAGCACCATAAAAATGAAAGCCTGAAGAGCCAAAATTAAAATATGGAATAACGCCCATATTATATGTAAGCCGACACCTAACAAGCCAATAGCTATTGAGTTAAATACGAGCATTAAAGCTATTAAGATGAATATCATTTCACCTGCGTATAGATTCCCAAATAATCTCAAACCCAAAGATATGGGTTTGGCTATAAGGTTAACAAACTCAAGCACAAAGTTTACTGGTATTAAATACTTTCCGAATGGATGGAGTGTTAGTTCTGCAACAAAACCCTTTAGCCCTTTCATTTTAATGCTGTAAAAAATAATTAATACGAAAACTGCTAGGGCCATTCCTAGTGTGATGTTTGGGTCTGTGGTGGGGACAACTTTAAAATATGCATCCCCTGGTTCCTCCACCAATCCGGTGAAAGCCGCAATGTTTCCAGCTAGAGTTGGTAAGTAATCAACAGGGACCAAGTCCATTAAGTTCATTAAAAATACCCAAACTAAAACAGTTAATGCCATTGGTCCGATAATTGGATTTTTTGCTGAAGTGAAAATACTCTGGACATTTTCATTTACAAATTCAACACACATCTCGACAAAGTTTTGTATTCCTGATGGCGCTTCGGTTGACAGTTTTGGGATTCCCATGCGAAAAAGGCCTATAAAAACAAGGCCCAAGAAAACAGACCAACCAAGCGAATCAACATGAAAGCTCCAAAAGCCCATTTGATCAGCCAAATACGGATCGCATGTCCAGCCTTTTTCGGTTTTGCCACAAATAAGGTTGGTTAGGTGGTGTTCGATGTAACCAGTGGTTGTAATTTCTGAGCTTTCGGTTGCCATTAAATTATTAAGCTGTTCTTTTTTTGATGGGTTTGGTTGTTGCCATTATTAAAATAGTTGCCGCTATTGAAATAACTTTTGGATCTGCGTTTTGTGTGATAAGTAAAATGCAGGCCAAAACAAATATAATCCATCTACCAACAAACCCTGCTACCAGGGCACCAACATCACTATGCATTTTCTCAATTAAACTCAAAAGCGTTAAAAGCAACACATGTGATGCCAAACCAATGATCGCACTCGCCAATGAGTCAAACAACAACATTGTTAAGAGAGCAATAATTGCTGGAAAACTTTCTTTTATGTTTCTGATGTTTCTAATAAAAATTTTCAGGCTGAATTATAGGAATTATGTCCTCTTCAAACAAGGTTATTTGGAACTTAATTTTGATAATTTCTTGATGATGATTTCTCTCTCATCGGCTGAAAAATACTGAATTGTTATTTGGCCTGTTTTTTTGGATTTTTCTTGAATTGAGATTTTGTGGCCAGCGTTCTCAGACAATGACTCAAATAGGTCCTCGACATCAGTGTCTTTCTTTGTTTGTGGTTTTGTTTTTTTAACTTTGGAGGTTAGGTCTTTTACTGTTAAACCCTCTTCAGCTATTTTTTTGGCTGCTTTTAAAGCATCTTTTTCAGGAAGAGAAATAAGAATTTTTGCATGGCCTCTCTCTATCTTTCCGGATTCAAGCAAACTTAAAACTTCGGGGTTAAGAGATAGAAGCCTCACTGCGTTTGCGATTGTGCTTCTTGCCTTTCCGGTAACGCCAGATATTTCCTCTTGTGTTAAGTTAAACTCCCTTTTAAGTCTGTCGTACCCCCTAGCCTCCTCAACCGGGTTTAAGTTTTCACGTTGGAGGTTCTCAATTAATGCTATTTCTAGAGACTGTTGGTTTTCAGTGTTTTCAATAAGGCATGGCACCTCTTTAAGTTTTAGGTTTTTTGCTGCCCTAAACCTTCTTTCGCCAGCAATAATTTCATACTGATCAAGTGAAGCCTCTCTCACTATAATGGGTGAGAGGATGCCGTGTTGCTTTATTGAGTCTGCAAGCTCTGATAGTTTTTCATTGCTAAATGAGGTTCTGGGTTGATACCTGTTGGGGGCTATTTTGTTGGTTGGTATGTTTTTAACTATGTTGGCATTTGGTTGTTCTACATCACCAAGAAGAGCATCTAAACCCTTATTAAGTATTGGTTTTTCAGGCACCCTCTATCCTCCTTAAAAACTCACCAGTTAATGCAATGTACGCCTTTGCTCCAAGCGATTCTGGCATATATTTTGTACCAGACAGTCCGTGGCTTGGCGCTTCTGCTAGCTTAACATTTCTTGGAATGAGGGTGTTAAATAACAAGTCTGGGAAGTGTTTTTCAAGATCGTCTGACACGCTTTTTGCCAGGTTGTTCCTCATGTCTACCATTGTTCTTATAATCCCAACAACTTTATTGCTGCTCAAGCCCCTATTTCCAAGGGAGGTTATTGTATTAAGCAGCGAGGAGATGCCTTCAAGAGAATAGTATTCGCATTGAAGGGGAACAAGCGTACCAACAGAAGATATTAACGCCTCTACCGTAAGTGAGTTTAAGGCTGGGGGAGTGTCTATAACTACGAAGTCATACTTTAGACCTGATAGAGATTCCTCAATGAATCCTTTTTTGGGTTCTGTTCTGATGTGAGCCTCCAGAGCAACAAGATCTTCTCCCCCAGGAATAACATCATAGCCGTTGTTTGAGCTTACAACTATCTCGTTAATATCCTTGCCTTCAAATAAACCCAAAAGTGTGTTTTCTTTTTTTAGCCCTGAGGCTGTGGTTGCGTTTCCCTGGGAGTCTAGATCGATTAAAAGGAGTTTTCTTTTGGTGGATGCTAAAACCGCAGCCAAGTTAACGGCTGTTGTTGTTTTGCCCACCCCGCCCTTTTGATTTGCGACTGATATAATTTTCATTGCGTATTAATTCTTATTCTAACAAGATGTCTTTGTTTGTCTGTTTGATCGCTTTTAAAAACCTCTGTTTTGTATTTCTTTATTCTTGCTGTCTCCTTTTCGACTGTTTCCTTTTTGCCTTTAAATAGCAAGTATTCTCCATCCCTTTTTAGGAGGTGTGATGACATGTTAATAATTTTCTCAATCTCGCTGAGGGCTCTTGCTGTTATGTGACTAAAGCTTTTGAGTTGAGTTTGTTTGTTTATGCTTTCGTTAAACACAGAGGCATTTGAAATGTTAAGTTTTTTGATTGTTTTTTCTAAAAAATAAGCTTTCTTTTGGTTTTTTTCTGCAAGGGTAATTTGGGTT
>CACMYW010000004.1:0-48219 GCA_902617955.1 uncultured SAR86 cluster bacterium | reverse complement strand
AAACACTCCTAGCCCAGACTCCGGAGTTCTTGACCCTATTGGCCGAGCAGGTAAGGAATCTAAATCCTTAAAAATAACATTTCTGTGGCCCCAATGATTTTTAGGAGTGTTGCCAATTTGCGTCCATTCCCAGCCCGGAAAAACAGTCAAATCAGCTGTAACTGAATCAGTGGAATTTATATTACATTGCTGCACAATTTCTTTTTGATCTCGCCAATGCTCGGGCGTTAAGCTTTCTGCATGATCATTGAAACTAAAAAAATCTAAGTTAGCGCAGTATCTAGCAAAGTCACATGCCATAGAACTATCATGAATTCCTTGCAAACCCATCATTGGTAATTCCAATGTAAAAGCATCAATGGAATACGTCGTATGAACATGCAAGTCACCAAAAAGAATTTGGGTATCATCAATGACTTCTTCAGAGGATTGAAATAAATCCTCTTTAGTCTTATAAAACTTCAGATCAGATTTATAAATCTCATTCTCATCACGAGGATTGCCTTCCACAAAGCCTGGGGGCACATCTGAACCGCATCCAATCAACCCAAAGAGGAATAGAAATAGAAAACTTTTAGAATACTGAAACTTGGCCATATTTGCTGATTAAGTCATCTTCAATTTTTCTTAGTTCAAATTCAAGATCAAACCTATTACATAATCCATTATTCCAATGGTTGAGGAGCGATAAATTAGGGTCCCCTAAATTAATAACTGTCTCTCTAACCAGAAGGCATTTCTCAAGATCACTGGCAACATTTGTGTTCGCAAAGTTTAAGATATCATTCATATTTTTTTTATCAGATACTAAACGTAGTTGACTTAAATTATCTAAGACCATAAAAACTTGTTTAGAAGATGAATATTTTTCCCACTGAACATTAGTATTTTCAATAACGGGTATTCCTTTTTTTGCAAAGTTAGACCATGCACTTAAGAAAGTTTCTTCCATCTGGTCTCTTTCATCAGTTTTTGGATAAACATATCTTGAGACTGGTCCAAACTTATACTCTGTCGTCAGAAAAGCTATTTCAAGTCCATGTGCAGCACCTATTATGTTTGGAAAATCTGCATAAAAACTTTTCTTTTGATCATCCCAATCAAATCTGTAAGCATAAATATTTTTATAGCCTGCTTTTTCAAGTTGTAGGAGGGGCTCATCAACTCCTCTGAGTTTCCAAGCCTCAGATCTGACACTCAGCCATAACTTATATAGCTCGGGATTTTTTAATTCAATTTTTGGAATTGGTATAAGTCTTGTAAATGGATAGGTTCTTTTAGAAAAATAATTATTTACACCGAGCCATAAAGATAATTCATCTTTGTTGGAACCAAAAATTACAGGTACATTTTTTGCATATTTTTTATTCCCAAGAGCAGACAGTATTCCTTCATTTGGAATCACAATTCCATCTCTGTTTACCAATGGAATGTAGTCAAATGTTTTTTTCTCTAGTTCAAGATATATTGAAAGAAAATCCTTTGCTTTTAGGTTTTTTAAAAACTGTCTTTGAGATTGCAAATCAAGTTCATTAAAGTTTTTGATAACACTGTCAGTTATCTGCGAGACAGAAGCATTACTAAATACATTTAATGAGCCAAAATTATTAATTACTGAGTTGTTGCTTGAGACTCCAAGAGATTGTTCAGCTGTATAAGAAGTCGTATATCCTGATTGAGAAATAGCTTTATGAAAAAGCCCATTGGAAAGTGGCGTTGCCAACATTGTCATTACATTATGTCCACCTGCAGATTCCCCAAAAATTGTCACATTATTTTTATTGCCATCGAAGTTGTGTATATTTTTTTGTACCCACTTAAGTGCCATAATAATGTCCAAAGTTCCAAAGTTTGATGATTTATCAATTCCATCTTGAAGAGATTGAATTGCTGGATGACGAAACCATCCAAGAGGACCAAGTCTGTAATTAATTACTACGACGATAATTCCCTTTGAAGCAGATAATTTTGAAAAATTATAATAATCTTTTGATCCAGTCGTATTACCACCACCATGAATCCAAAACATAACAGGTAATTTATCATTGCTATTTTTTACTGGCTGATAAATGTCAAGATACAAACAGTCCTCTGATCCAACTACTCCTTCACCTTCAAGGCCTGCATACCTCGATGGCTCCTGTATACAGCCACTTCCTTTGCCAGATAAAACTTTATTTGAAGGTGGGATTTCTTTTGGAGCTTTCCACCTTAAATCTCCAACAGGTGGTTTAGCATAGGGTATATTTTTCCAAACATAGACATCATCGCTTTTAACGGCAGTACTTAATCCTGACGTAGTTAAAATATTGACATTAGCATGGATAAAATATGGGATTGTTAATAATATACTCAGATAGAATATTCTATTATATAAGTTAATATATTTACTTAAAATCATTTTACAAAATATTTATATTATTATTTAACGTAATTAATTATATTAAAATTACGCAATTATTAATTGTGTAATAAAATCCAATCATTAAAATCACTTATGAGGTATAAATAATATGTCATACAAATTTTCAACACAAACCGAAAGAACTAATCAAACGCTGCATGATGAGCTTATTGCAAAAGCTGAGGCAATGATACCTGTTTTAAGGGAAAGATCTAATTCTGCAAACAGTGACAGGCGAATCCCTGAAGAAACAATTAAAGATTTTAAAGAAGCTGGCTTTTTTAAGATACTTCAATCAAAAAAATATGGTGGGTATGAGTTAGATCCGCATACCTTTTCAGAGGTTCAGATTAGAGTTGCGCAAGGATGCATGTCTACAGCCTGGGTTCTGGGCGTTGTTGGAATACACCCATTTCAATTAGCTCTTTACGATGATAAAGCACAAAAGGAAGTTTATGGAAATGATCCTGACACCCTAGTCTCTTCGTCTTATGCTCCATTAGGTCAAGTTGAAGTAGTTGATGGTGGTTTCAAACTTTCTGGTCATTGGCAGTGGTCTAGTGGTTCAGAGCATTGTGAATGGGCATTACTAGGTGCGCTTGTTTTTCCTCCTGAGGGTGGTGCACCAGAATACAGAACATTTTTGTTGCCTAGAGAAAATTATGAAATTAATGACACCTGGCATTCAATGGGACTCAAAGCTACCGGAAGTCAGGATGTCATAGTGAAAGATGTTTTTGTTCCAGAATACAGAACTCACAAACAATCTGACGGATTCAATCTCACTAATCCTGGATATGAAGTTAATAAAAATGATCTATTTAAAATTCCATGGGGCCAATTATTCGTTCGTGCAGTATCCACTCCTGCAATAGGTGCAACCAAAAGAATGCTTGAGTTATTTATTGAAGGTGCAAATAATAAAGCATCAAGTGATCCTGCAAAACTTGCAGGTGATACTCACACTCAAACCCTTGTTGCCGATGCACATGCTGAATTAGATGCTATCGAAACAGTTATGTTCAGAAATTATGATGTCATGACAGATTTAGCTGGTAACCAAGGTGGCATACCCTTAATTGACAGGGTTAAGTTTAGATATGATGCATCCCTAGTCCTTGAGAAATGCCTAAGTGTTGTTGATAAGCTTTTTGCTAATGCAGGAGGTGCATCAGTTTTTCTTGGAAGTGAAATACAAAAATTATTTTTAGATGTTCATACTGCAAGGGCTCATGTGGCAAATAATCCTGTAGGCTTTAGCCGTAATTTTGGTGCCATGCAGCTAGGCGTTGAAAATACAGATTATTTTGTTTAATAGCTTATAGGTGATAACCGCCGTCAACTGGTATACAGTGGCCCGTAATATAGGCTGCTTTGGAAGATGCCAAAAATAGCGCTGTTTCAGATACTTCTTCAGCTTGTCCAAATCTTTTCAAAGCAAGATTATTCAACACTGCTTCATGCCAAGCCTCGTCAAAAAAAGTATTTTCTTCATTTAGAAGTCTATGAAAAATTCCTGCATCAATAACACCCAAAGCAATTGAGTTAGCTCTTACGCCATTAACTCCCTCTTCTTTGGCAATTCCTTTAATTAAATGCTCGATAGTTGCTTTAGGTGCAACAGATAATGCGTCACCCGGTGGATACCTAAATAAACCAGCTGAACTAATAAATACTATTGATCCTTTAGATGCGCGAAGTTCAGCAAGACTATGATGAACAAGATTAAAAAAACCATTTATATCAGACTCAATAACGTCTCTCCATAATTTTGAGTCAATCTCAGATATATATTTTTGAGGAATATTAAAACCAGCCGCGTTAACAACTGTATTAATGCCATTATGGTCTTTGCTAATTTTGGCTAAACAATTTTTAACTGAATGTTCATCAATTAAATTTAGCTGTATAGATGCTACTCCATTATGCGCATCTTCTATTTTTTTTGCTTCCTCAAGATTTGAATTATATGAAAAAACAACATTTGCACCTGCTTCATGAAAGCTTTTAACGCATGCAGAGCCAACTCCTCCTGTACCCCCTACAACAAATACGCAACCATCTTCAAAATTTCTATCTGTCATATTTTTTCAAATAATTTAGCATCTTGGAGTATAGCATCTAACGATGTAACAAACTGTGCGCCATAAACACCATTTATAAGCCTATGATCATAAGATAGCGAGACTGGCAAAACTTCTTTTTCTTTTAAGCTTTTTGGAGAACTTAAATATGGTTTTTGATAGGTTTTAGAAAGGCCCAAGATTGCAACCTCAGGGGGATTGATAATGGGGGTAAAAAACCCGCCACCAATATTTCCAAGTGAAGAGATACTAAAAGTTGCTCCCTTTAGGTCCTCTGGTTTTATCTTCTTATTCTTTGCTTTTTGTGCAAGCTCATTAATGTTCTCCGATATTTCTTGAACAGATAATTTGTCTGCATTCTTAATATTTGGAACCATTAATCCTCGTTCTGTATCAACAGCTATTCCAATATTTACATAATCTTTGGAAATGAAGCCATCCACACTTTCATTCAGAGAAGAGTTAAGTAATGGAAAGTCCTTGAGCAGCTTTGAAACTGCATAAACGATAAATGCTAAAGGGGAAATACTTATTTTTTCCTTTTTTTTAGATCTTCTAATACCTGAAATTAATGAAAAATCTATTTCATGATGCTGAGTTACATGAGGAATATTTATCCATGAATTATGTAAATTCTTTAGCGCAGTTTTCTCAAATTTAGTAAACGATTTTTCTTCTACCTTACCCCACTGAGAATAATCAATATTTGGCTGATTGAATTTAAAGCCTGAAGATTCTTGTCCGGATAACTTCCTCTGAACAAATTTATGTAAATCAGTTTTTAAAATTCTCCCTTTAGGACCAGTAGGTTGAATCAAACTTAGATCGATTCCAAATTCTCTAGCAAGCTTTCTTACCGCAGGACCCGCATATACATTAAATTTTGACTGCGTAACTGGTTGAGGTTCGCTGAGAGTTGCACTAGTATTTTTTTGCGCCTCACCTTCAGCAGGAACTTCCGGTTCAGGTTGAGAAATTTCTTTTTCGGGAATCGGTAATGAGGACGATATGGTTTCAACTTCTAAAAAAATATTTCCTGCAGAAACCTTATCTCCAATATCTACATTGATTTTTTTTATAACACCTTCAACTGGGGTTGGCACTTCCATTGCAGCTTTTTCTGATTCGAGAACTATAATTGAGTCATCTTGATTTACTTTATCTCCAACCTTTGCGCAAAGCTCAATGACCTCAACATCCTCAGCATCACCTAAATCTGGAATAGGTATGCTTTGAATAGCTTTTGATTCATTAGAATTATTTGATTTCAATTGATTTGATTTTTTACCAGCCTTAATTTCTTCAAATTCAATCTCGAGAATTGAGTCACCTTTAGATACTTGATCTCCTAGAGATATCTTTATATCAACAATTTTTCCAGCATCAGGAGAGGGAACCTCCATTGCAGCTTTTTCAGATTCAAGAACAATTAATGGATCCTCAGCTGAAATCACATCGCCTTTTTTTACGCAAACTTCTATCACTTCGACTTCATTTGCATCACCAAGATCAGGAACTTGTACAATTTTTTTCAAATTACACTTCCCATGGATTTGGCTTATCTTTTTTGACGCCTAATTTTTTATATATTGAGTTTAGCTTTTGCTTAGTTATTATTTCTGATTTACATAATGCATATACGCTGGTTTGAACGATTGTCTTTGCATCTACCTCAAAAAACTCTCTTAACCTTTGCCTGGAATCGCTCCTGCCAAAGCCATCTGTTCCTAAAACATAGTAATCCGAGGAAACATATGGCCTGATCTGTTCGGGGTATGCACGCATATAATCTGTTGAGGCCACCACTGGCACTTTTGAATCATTGAAAACTTTATCTAAATAAGTTTCTCTTTTTGACAAAGGATTCATAATCTTTTCTCTTTCAGTTTCCATGCCATCTTTTCTTAGTAAATTGAAGCTTGTTGCACTCCATACTTCCGCGCTTATACCAAACTTATTAAGCATTTCCTTTGCCTTAATTGACTCATTTAATATTGCACCGGAACCAAGAAGCTTTACAGCAGGTGATTTTTCTTTTTCAAGACAATAAATACCCTTAATGATTCCCTCATCAGATCCTTTTGGTTGAGATGGCTGAATGTAATTTTCATTTGTAATAGTTAAGTAATAAAAGACTTTTTTCCGCTTGTAATACATTTCTTCAATACCATGACGCGTTATCACTGAGAGCTCATAGCCAAATGCGGGATCGTAGGACAAGCAATTAGGTATAGTTGCTGAAAACAAATGAGAGTGTCCATCCTGATGTTGAAGGCCTTCACCATTCAGAGTTGTTCTGCCTGATGTTGCTCCAATTAAAAAGCCTCTTGCTTGAGAATCACCTGCTGCCCAAGCTAAATCATGAATTCTTTGAAAGCCAAACATGGAGTAAAAAAGATATATTGGAATCATTGGGAGGTTATAGTTTGCGTAGGAAGTTGCTAGTGCTAGCCATGCAGAAAATGCTCCCGCCTCAGTTATGCCCTCTTCAAGCATTACTCCTTCCTTGCTCTCTTTGTACCACATAACCTGATCTGCATCCTCTGGCTGATATTTTTGACCCTCAGATGAGTAAATACCTATTTGCCTGAAAAGTGCCTCCATTCCAAATGTTCTAGCCTCATCTGGAACAATTGGGACAATCCTATCTCCGATATTCTTATCTTTAATTAAGTCAGTCATGAGCCTTACAAAGGTCATCGTAGTTGAAATTTTCTTATCACCTGAGCCATCAAGGTATTTTTTGAAATGTTCCAAAGAGGGTTTTTTTAATGGGTTATCATCAAAAATCCTAGCAGGAATTGGTCCTCCAAGTTTTTCTCTTGTTTCTTTTAAGTACTTATATTCTTTTGAGTTCTTTGCAAATTTTATGTAGGGAAGCTTTTCTAAATCTTTATCTAAAACTGGAATATCAAATCTATCTCTAAAAGCTTTTAGATTATCTGTTGTTAGCTTTTTAACCTGATGAGTAGTATTGTCTGCTTCTCTTGATCCAGTACCATAACCTTTTGTTGTAAGAGCAAGAATAACAGTTGGAGCACCTTTGGTATTAACAGCCTTATGATAGGCTGCGTATACCTTATAAGGATCATGCCCACCTCTATTTAATTTATAAATATCCTCATCAGTTAGATCTTCAACCATCTTGAGAACTTCGGGATCTTGACCGAAAAACTTTTCACGAGTGTAAGCTCCGCCCTTTGCTTTGAAATTCTGGAGTTCGCCATCAACAACTTCATCCATAAGTCTCTGCAGTTTGCCTTTACCATCTCTTGAAAGAATTTGATCCCAATGCCTACCCCAGACCACTTTTAATACATTCCATCCCGAACCTCTAAACTCTCTTTCAAGCTCCTGAATAATCTTATGATTACCCCTGACAGGACCATCCAACCTCTGAAGATTGCAATTAATAACGAATATTAAATTTTCTAGGCTTTCTCTACCTGCTAATCCAATAGCACCTTTTGACTCGGGTTCATCCATTTCACCGTCACCACAAAAAACCCAAACTTTCCTATTTCCTCTCTCAATGAGGCCTCTTGCAGATAAATACCTCATTACATGTGCTTGATATATTCCCATTATTGGCCCTAAACCCATTGATACTGTTGGAAACTGCCAATAGTCAGGCATCAACCATGGATGTGGATATGAAGATATTCCTGGTTTATCCACTTCTCTTCTAAAGTTATCTAAATCTTTTTCACTTAATCTACCTTCAAGAAAACTTCTTGCATAAATCCCCGGTGAACAATGGCCTTGGAAATATATTAAATCTGCTTCACCGCTATCATTACCCTTAAAAAAATAATTAAAACCAACATCGTAGAGTGTTGCAGCCGAAGAGAATGTTGAAATGTGGCCTCCAAGCTCATCCTCTGATTTGTTTGCCTTTAAAACCATTGCAAGAGCATTCCATCGAATATAAGAGCGGATCTTGCGCTCCAAAAATAGGTCTCCTGGCATTCTTGCCTCATCAGTAATTGATATGGTATTTCTAAAAGGAGTTATAAGGTTGAAGGTAGGTATTGTGCCAGAGGCAGTAAGTTTAGAAGCTAATTCACTCAATATTTGTGACGCCCTCTCCGTACCATTTACATTGATAACGTTGTCAAGTGCTTCTAGCCATTCACGAAGCTCGTAATCTTCGCTTATTTGATTATTTTTACTCAAAATTAATTCCTGTGTGGTTTATTATAAGTAAATATTTTAAATAACCCTATACCAAAAGAGGCTAAATATGAGATTTGCTTATCATCCTTCAATGTGCGATCCCTCGTTCTATCTTGAGCTTGGAAAAGCTGCTGAATCTGCTGGTTTTGATGTAATTACTTTCCCAGACAGCATATGTTATCCAAAAGAATGTGATTCTACTTACCCCTACAATGACGATGGATCAAGGGAGTTTCTAGATGGTGTTCCTTTTTTAGAGCCATTTAGCATAATTCCAGCTATTGCAGCTGTAACTGAAAAATTAGAATTTTCTACATCTGTCTATAAGCTTGCACCCAGACAGGCTGTTACTACAGCAAAATTTGTTACTACTTTAGGAGTGATGACAAATAATAGATTTCACTTTGGTATCGGCGTTAGTCCTTGGTATGAAGACTTTCTTGCAACCGGAGAGCGTTGGGAAAAACGCGGAAAAAGGATGGATGAGCAAATCGATATCCTTAAAGGTTTGATGGGTGGTGATTATTTTGGTTTTAAGGGAGAGTTTTATGATATACCTGAATTAAAGCTCTGCCCTGTTCCAACAAAGCCAGTGCCAATTCTAATTGGAGGGCATTCAAATCTTGCTCTAAAAAGAGCTGCAAGAATAGGTGATGGATGGATAAGTGCAGGTCTAACTCTTGAAGAAACCGAAACTTTAATAAATAAGATTAATAGCTTTAGAGAGGAATTTGGCACTCTGGATCATCCAAATTACCAGTTTCAGGTTATGGGTGAAGCTGCATATTCATCTGATGGAATAAAACAACTAGAGGATCTTGGAGCAACAGAAGTAATTGTAGCTTTTAGAAATGCTTATGAAGGTGGGCCTGATGAAAGAACTCTGGAAGGTATGATTGCAGAAATTGACTGGTATGCAGAAGAGGTTATAAACAAAGCAAAATAAATGGTCGGGATGGCCGGATTTGAACCGACGACCACCACACCCCCAGTGTGGTGCGCTACCAAACTGCGCTACATCCCGGCACATATTCAATAAGATTATATCTATGTTTATTATCTTGAAAGAAATTTAATAAAAACTTTTAATTTGATTGCAAGAGAAAACGTTAAAAAAAAATACAAAAAAAAGCTGTAAAATCAGATTAAAGATGGATATACTGCAAATCCTGTAATAACTTTTTGGTAAATTTATTGCATTTTTACCTTAATATAAGATAATAATATGACCATTTAATTTCAGAGGAGTAGAAAATGGCGAAAATAAAAAATAAACTTGCTTACCTTCTTGCCTTGGTTGCACCAATCTTTTCATCATCTATCATTGCACAAGAAGATGAAGGTGCGTCTAATTCTGAAGAAGCAGCAGCAGAAGCTTCTGGTTCTCTGAGTGCTGGTGCTATTGCCGCAGCGGTAGCTGCAGCAGCTGCTATTGCAGCCGTTGGTGGTGACTCTGGCTCATCAGATCCTACTCCAGTTCCAACGCTTCCGCCGACCGTTCCGCCAACACAACCGCCAACTACTCAACCTCCAACAACAGCTGCGCCTACTCCTGCACCAACACAAGTTGTTGAAGTTGAAGTAATCAACTCTGAAGAAGTTGAAACAGTTGGACAACAAACATCAACTTCAACAGCAACCGCAACTACAACAGCTACTTCTACTTCCGACACAGATGGTAATGGTGTGGGTATCCTTACTGAAGAAATTGAAGTCATTGTTGAAGTTACAGAAGTTGTTGATGTGGTCAATACTTCAGTCGTAACATCAACTGGTACAGCCACTGCTACTTCTGAATAATTAATCTCTCTCTTTTAATCGTAAGCATCGATAAATTCGATGCTTACGTTATCAAGAAATGGGTGTATTTTTTGTTCGGTTCTTAAAAGTTTTCCTTTGGAATTAAAATAAAACGTATTTTTATATCTTGCATTGATTCCATCAATTTTTACTGTTTCTCTAATTCTGCTAGCATTCAATTGTGATCTTCCTTTGACAGGATGATCTATTGTTGTACTTTCCAAAAGCTCAAATTCAGACAAAGCATATTGGTTGAGAAGCCTTGGCTCAAAAAAATCTATAATATAGGTATTCGTATGATTTGATTGATAGCTCAGCTCATCGGGAAAATCATAGTCCCTAATCTTAAAATCATTTTGCAAACCGACAGTCTCGATAACTTTTCCTTTATATGTATAGACAAAAATTCGATCTGCACTTATCCATCTCTTAACCTCATTACTTTCATCAACTAACACCAAGATAACTGACCTTGAGTTGCCAAATCGAAGCTTAATAATTGGAAACTTTTTTTCTTCCATATATGAATCATTGAGCTCTACAGAATCTAATTTAAGTAGTGATTCTCTTATGCCATCAAAACTAGATTTATAAAACGAAAAGGGTATGTTGGTACATGAAGATAATAATATGACTAAAAATAAAATTATTTTATTCATAAAATGTATCCCATTCTTGTTGCAGATTATTACGACTTGATTGATCTGTAATCCCATACAGCCCCATCCCTGACATGACTGACGCACCGCCATCCCTTGTTAAAGGTTTTAAACCAAAAAATGTTCTGCCAGGAGCGTGTTTTCTAGAAAAAATTTCAATTGGTAATGAAAAGTAAAACCCTTTATCAAAGCTTCCTTCGCCAAACTCTTCCTCGCTAACATCTGTGAGTGTAAAAAATGCTCCAACATACATGCCGCTCCTGAATCTTCTTGAGAAATCTAATGTTATACCTGAATCTTTTGCAAGAAACCTACCACCCCTCATTGTTATCAATACACCACTTGGAGCATGCTTAAAATATGTGTTAATGTGCCCACTAATTACATCATAATCTTGGAACCCAAACTTCTGATCAAAGTTTCTTTTTCTTGCGTCATAAACCTCAAAGCCAATTGCAAATGGTGAAGCAAATGGCCTATAAAGAGTTTCAAATGCAAATCCTCCATACATCTCTTCAAAATATCCAAATGAAAATCTTGTGTAAAGATCGCGTGAGACAGTATCAAGGTAATTAAACTGAAGTCTTGAGATACTTAAATCACTTCCATCCTTAAGATAGTCAACAATCTCGGTTCTGACTTTAGGTAACAATGAATCAGAAGGTAATTTCAAGCTATCAAAATTGTCAAATAGATTTGCGGATAGAATCCCATTTATAGAAATCTTCCTCGAAAATGTAACGTTAAAATCACCTCTTATCCAAGCTTGGCCAAAATAAAATGCATCAGGACCACCAATATGTGATCTAATTTCAGGAGAAAATTCATAGTTCACTACAGGGAAAGGTGCACTTGGTACATACTCCATTTCACTAAAATCAATATCCTCTTTTTCGATTTTTGATACATACTTTAATGATTGAAAATCTTTATCATCCAAAGATCTAATCAATTCATCTCTGGGGATAGAAACAGTACTCATTAAATTTGGGCCATTAAGAGAGGAAAATTTGAATCTTTCAATTCTTTTTGGCGCAATGCTATCTATGATTACTGAACTTCTACCAGTGGCTTGCAAAATATTATTAAATTTTCTTTGGGAATAAACGATGTGAATTTCCTTTTCCTCTATTTCAGCTGATTGAAGATATATTTCATTTTTTTGTAATTCTCTTAAAGCCAATAAATACATTGATTTTTCATCCCTTGATGAAATTATTTTTGCTGCATTTGATGTCTTTTTATCAAGTAACACAGGAGGATCATTTTTAATCATGTATGGATCCCTGTCCTTGAAAGTGCCCTTGAAAGTAAATCCCATTTGAAGTGTATTGCCTCGTATATAACCGGCATGAACATCAATATTCCTTGAAAGTTTGTATGATATCCCAAAGTTAATTGGTGATTTCTGAAGAATAGGTCTTTCTCCTTCAGTGTCGAAATCAGTTGAGTCATATTCAAATTTCAATCTTAATCTTGGGAGGTATTTTGGAAAGTATTCGAAGCCTCCAAATAAAGAAGCTCTTTCCCCAGAGAACCAAGCATCTGGGCTAAATTTTCCGCCATAACCTCTTTCACCTGAATTACCTCGTATATCAAATCTATTACTTAAATTAGTTAAAGGATTAGAGAAATTATTCCTTCCAGCTAATTTGCCCCAGCCAATACCTAGAGTGAAATCAAAATTATTTGTAGCTTTAGATGCAACAAGATACTCTGAGGCAAATCTATTGGTACCTCCTATATCTCTAAATCCAACTGCTAATTGAGGCAAATATTCATTCTCAAATAACAAAATAAACTTCGCGTCAAATGCCTTATCTTTAAGAGATTGCCTTCCACTAAATGATTCAAATGGGCTATATAGACGATCATTGATATCTGTATATTTATATAATGCTTCAAACCAACTAAATGGTGTTGCCACTATACTTCCTCTAAAATATGGTTGGCTCCTTGACCAATGAAGTGCTAATGAACCCTCGTCTAGAGTTCTTGCAGATGGCATATTAAGCAAACCAACTGTTCCATAATCAGAAAATGTTGGGCTTCTGAAATAGTCATTAAATGGATTCCGTTCAGCAGCTAAATTGTTAGCTAGCATCAATATCAAAACTACTAAAATTATTTTATTTTTGTTCAAAAAAATTAACTTATTTAGTCATTAGAAATTGAATTCAGTGATGCTAATGAAATAGCAATACTGCTAACTATTGGAGCTAATGTAGATGCAAGTCTTAAATTGTCTAGCTTCCTAAGATCTCTTGAGGCATAAATAACACTTCCAGGTAAAACATCATCATTAGAAAATGAAAAGATAGATTTATTGATAAGCTTTGATTTTCCATCAGGATATACAAGAATAATTGATGTATCATCAACCAAGTTAGTATATCCACCAGCTGATTTAACGTAATCATTTAATGAATTAGATGTACTGAATACCTGTGGCCCAGGATTGAGAACTTCGCCAAAAACATAAACGATGTTGCTTCTCTTGGGAATAAAGATCTCGTCGCCATTTTCTAAAATTATATCTTGAGATTTATCAGACTTTATAATTGGCTTATTAAATTGAGTGATTACTCTTCCATTAGGCTGAATTGATCTAAACTCATTCAAAATAAAGCTTATAGTTTGGAAGGGAACATTATTACCAGTAACAATCTCGGTAGATAAATTCTTTATAATTTGAGCATATAATTTTTCGTTATAATCAATTTCTAATTGTTTAGCAGATCTTCTTAATAGAGTACCACCTATAGGATAAGCACTTTCAGTATAGTCACCAGCTTTATCTAATAAAGAACTTAGTCTCTCATTCTTAGATACATAATAATAACCAGGCTTGTTAACCTCTCCAGAGATTTTGACCCTATTCACATCAGATGTAGAAGTGGATGAGATTGTAATATTTGATCCAAGGCTTACTTGATAGTTTTGAGATGAGTCTATGGATATCGTATTAATATTATTATCTGTAGATAGTGAAATAATGTCATTAGAGCTCTGGCCACCAAAAAAGGATATCGAATCAATTATTTTCTTTAAATTAATTTTGTCAAAAATTGGAAAAATACCGCCGCGCACATTTGGTCCATCAATATAAATAGAGTTTTGAATGACAGAAAAAAGCAGATCAGGGTCACGCTCAAAAATTTTTGGGCAATCTGAAATATTTTTGTTTATAAAGAGACCGCTATTAGGATTAAGAGAGCCAACAGAATTCAAATTAGCCAGACCCAAGTCTGTTAAATTATCTTCATTATCTTGAAGTTCAATTGTCTCAGTATTATTTGTATAAAACTCTTTTATCCTTTGATATCTATTAGTGTTCTTGATATTGCTCATGTATTCAAAGACTTCACATTCAGGAGGGTTATAGTCTTCATCGTTTGATTGATTGAAGTAATCCCTCATAAAATTTGAATTGATAAATTCAATATCTTCATTTGAAAGTGCTACAAGCTTATCCCCTTGATTGAGATTTAATTTATTTTTTGGATTATGAAACGAGTAATCAAAACTATTGGAATCTGATTTTGATCTCATTAATATTACCGCATTTGTGTATGCTTCTTGAGAAAGCTTTTCTGCTGATAAAAAATTAGCTAGATTATCAATCGAATATAATCCAGGGGAAACAAAACTACCAATAAGTTCAATGCTATCAGTTTTAACTTCTCTCTTATAAGGAATGTAAATAAATGAGTCATTGGAAGGAATTATTTTATTGAAACTATTCTTGGGAACACTTTTAGTAACTCTTTTTGAGTCCTCTAGAGATGAAAAAGTTATTTCTGGAATTTCAGCTCCATTTAATGGTCCGCCAGCTAAAAAAATTGCATCAGCTATATTTTCATCAACAATTTCATAAATTGCTGGATTTGGTACCCCTCCATAAATGGATACCATTTTACCAGCTGCCCTAACAATTACTGAATCTCCTGATCGCAGAGTTTTATTAAATTGATTATCTCCGTTGATTAGAAGATTATATAAATCAAAATTTCCAATTAAAAAACCATTTCTCCTTATTTCAATATTTCTAAAAGAACCTTGTTCTGAAATGCCTCCGGCTAATCTAAGCGCACTCAAAACACTTGCATTACCTGGTAAAGTATAAATTCCAGGAACATCTACAAAACCTACTACTACAATTTGCATATTGCGAAGACTATTTAGCTTAATACTTGTTTGAGCACCAGGATATTTAAATGAAACAACTTCAGAAATCTTTCTTGCCGCTTCACCAAGAGTGAGGCCTGCAATTTGAATGTTACCTATACCACCAACCATGATCGAACCATCAGTAGAGATTATCGTTACTCCAGAAAACGTATGAGTACCAAAAATTTCAACATCCAACTTATCTCCTAAATCAAGAATATAAGTATATGAAAGGGAAGGCTCTGAAACTGGCGAAAAAGTCGAAGGATATCCAGTAAAAAAATCTCTACCAAAAATCTCCAAATCATCAAGGGTCATATCTTCTGGATTAATTTCTACTTCTGATCTCAGAAGCTCTTGATCAATATATCTTTCAGCGGATGATTTACTCATCATAGAATTAAAAATACCATAATCAACTTCTTTTAACTTATCTTTATCCTTTTCTAATTGCTCAACTAAATCAGCTTTTGTATCTTCAGGAAGTGAATTTAAAAATTCCTCATTGAGGAGAATGTCCTCTTCTTGAGAAAATGTATTAAGACTAAAAATAAGAGTAATTACCAAAAAGTTAAGGCGTTTGTTAAATATTTTCATTTTCGTTCTCTTTTGTTCTAAATGTAAATGTGAATGTTAGGTAAATGATGCTCATTAATAGTCCTGTGAGCATAAACGAGATAACCAAAATAGTTCTTCTGGGAGAAAACTTCTTAATCGGTATCACTGGTGGATCTAATATCATAAAACTATATTCTGAAAGTGAGTTTGCTAGCACCTTCTTAGTTAATTCCTTCTCGATTATTCTTGAAAGAACAGTTCTAACTTCCACCTCTCGATAAGTTGGAATAATAGACTTCATGTACTCAAGTTTGGCATCTGAGTCTTTTATGTCTATGTCTATGATTGACTGATTAAGAAAAGAGAGTATTCGTGCATTTATTCGATAAGCAAAAGATGGACTCCTATGAGTAACGGTAAGATACATAGCTGGATCATTCTCTCGACCAGGTGATAACCTCACGAATGTTTTTAACTCCTTTACGGCATCTTGAAAATACTTTGAAGAATAATTTATGTCGCCCTCAGGAAAAAGGTTTTTGATTCTATAATCATCTGGATTCTCTGAATACTCAAAAGTATCTTTCCTCTTATTGTATCCGCGCATAAAAATGAGTTCGGGAATAATATCCTCATTAGCAATAAATTCTGAGATGAACCTATAAGAGGCAAAATAAGATCTAGCAAATTTTAACTCAGGAGTTGCGTCATCTGCAGCAAAACCAATTGACTGAGCAATAGCTCCTATTTGTGAACTATCTTCGGATGCGTAGTTATCTCTTGTAGGAACAATAATTGATGAAGCCCTGTAATAATTGTTTAGAAATAAAGAAATTACAATTCCAAGAATTGCAAGAAATAAAGATGACCTAATTATAATAGATTTACTTGCAACTAAGTGCTTAAAATAATCTTCGTACATATATTGAAGTTTTAGGTTGTTACTATTCTCTGGTTATTATTAAGCCATAATTTTAACATTAAAATACTCCAAATTTTATGATGGTTTAGCATTATCCCTTGCTGGTGCTGATTCCATAATTTCTCAAGGACCGCATAATTAAATAGCTGATCATCTTTATTAGAAAAAATAACATCCTGTGCCCATGACCTTAAATCATTTGTAAGCCAATCTTGGATGGGCACTCCAAAACCTGACTTGGGGAGTTGATGAATATTATTTGGAATTCTTGATTTTAGAAACCTTCTCAACATGAGCTTTCCCTTGCCTCGTTTGACAAGTTGATCAGTTGGAAGACTCAATGCAAATTCAACTAATTTTTGGTCAAGAAATGGCACCCTTGATTCTAATGATACTGCCATTGAAGCTCTATCCAGCTTAACTAGAATATCATTTGGTAAATAATTTTTAAAATCCATTAACCTCATATCCATGAAAGTTGTAACAGGAGCTGTTAAGAATTCTTGATAAATTTCTTTTGGATTGATGCTGTATTTCCTATTTAATGGCCATTCATCAAAATGCCATTGTTGCAATAATGAAAAATATATGTCCTCTAAATTGTCTTGCTCTAAAAGCTTAAGTATCTTTTCAATCTTTTCTTTGCTGCTAGTTGAATTAAATGCAAGGCGAAATAGTGTACTTAATATCTCAGATGTGATCTTGTTTTGCATGAGAGGTTTTATTACTCTAGCTACTCTTTTCCTTGATTTAGGACTAACTAAATCAATAATTTTCTGAAATCTGTTAAAAAAAATATATCTATTGTATCCACCAAATAATTCATCTCCCCCATCGCCAGACAAAGAAACAGTTACGTTTTTTCTTGTTTGTTTAGCCAAGAAGTATGTTGGTATCTGGCTGGAATCTGCAAAAGGTTCACAGTAAAGCTTGCTAAGATTAGGAATAATTGATTTTGCATCATTAGGATTTAAAATAAATTCGTGATGATTAGTTCCTAAATGATTAGCAATTTCTCTTGCGGCGTTGCTCTCATCATAAGCATTTTCTGTATATCCAATTGTGTGAGTTTCAACAGGGATATTGCTCAGCTCACTCATTGCAGATACTACTGCTGAAGAATCTAAGCCCCCCGATAAGAATGCTCCAAGCCTGACATCTGATATCATTTGACTTTCAACTGATTTAAAAAAGAGATCTTCAAAAATTTTATAATTTTCATTGAAACTATTTGAAGATATTTCTAAAAAATCTTCTGGCCTCCAATAACGATCTATTTCAAATTTAGATGGAGTCTTCGCTTCTAAGAATGTTCCAGGCTCTAGCTTATAAATATTTTTAAAAATAGAATATGGTGCAGGTACATTCCCCTGTGCAAGAAACAAATTTAACGCTTTTGAATCTATTTTTAATTCTGAAAAAAAAGAGAGCGCTTTTAGTTCTGATGCAAAAAAAAGAGAATTACTATTTAGACCAAAATATAGAGGCTTCTCGCCAGTCCTATCTCTAGCTAACAGCAGTCGACGATATTTTTTATCCCAAATGCCTATTGCAAACATACCCTGCATCATGGATAACGATTCTTTAAACCCAAAAGTCTCTATTGCAGCCAATATTATTTCTGTGTCACCTGAGCTTTTGAAAATATATTTCGTATTTGTTTTACGTATTTTCTTTTTTATTTCTTTAAAATTATAAACTTCACCGTTATAGGTGATAACATATCTTTCATTTGAAGAAATCATCGGTTGAGAACCAGCCTCACTTAGATCTAGTATTGCTAATCTCGTATGACCAAAATATAGCTTTTTATCATTAGAAATATAGCTTCCTTTTGAATCAGGGCCACGATGCCTAATTAAACTTAAATGATGGTCAAATTCATATTTATCAATTTCTTCGTTTGAAAAACCGCCAAGTATGCCACACATTTTTATTTGCTAGTTTTGTATTGATTTGAGTAAATAATTGCAAGACACAAACCCCAAACCGACCAAATGATTGGATGCCTTGCAGTAAAGTGGAAGAAAGAGAATAATACTATGGCTACTAAAAAAGCTAATGTTAAGTACTCTTTATTCCTATGCAAATAAAGTAATGGGGCCAAAAGAGGAATTATAAAAATTAACATTAATATGGGACCGCCAATCGTTAAAAGATCTACATATGTATTATGAGCTTCAAATCTACCGAACGCATGATAAGTACCCGAGAATGCTCCACCCCCATGTCCAATAATGGGTGAGTATGAGTAAGCTTCGATTCCGTTTTTTAAGAGTGCAATTCTAGCGCCCCCCTGATCAGCTTGATCCCATAAATCAATCATTGATGTAATTGGATTTATTTCAAAATTAATTAGAATAATGCTGCTTAGTAAAATTGCAGCCAAGATTAATGCTAGCAAAAGTCCTTTTCGCTCAATAAATGACATGCATGCAACAAGAAGTCCCAAGAGAATTGCTAAAAAGAAGCTGTCCGAGAGAGCAATACTTCCATAAAAAATAGCAAAGAGTATAAGAATATATCTAGCAAACCCTTTTGGGCAAAAAAATGAAATAATAAAGCATGCGCAAATAGAATATAAGGATAGCGTATTTGGGTTGACTGAAAGAAATGCAAACCTTGCAACAGTCGCAAATAATTCACCTGAAATTAGGATATAGGCCACGATCAAAGATGTTGAGATCCCAACTCCTAAGCCAAAACTGTGTCTGTATTCATAATTAAATGAGTATGCAACTCCACCAATTAGTGAAGCATATATAAGAGCAATTAGGGTAGTAATGCTAGATCCATAGAAGTTTTGAATCCAATTAATAAGAGTAATAGGTGTGACTATAATAATAAGGAAAATTAATGGGATAAATGATTGCCAATCAATCTGGTTCATTTCTAGGACATGATGCTTTAATAAGTAAAGGCTAATCAAGATTAGGAGCATTAGTTCTAAAATACCAGCAGATGAAGCGCCTCTTAATGATGTAAATGACAAGCTCAGTGTGAATGCTCCAATTAAGAATCCGAGTGGCTTTATATCAAATATTGTTCTCATCTAAAGTAACTATCCCTTAAATTAATGAATTATTCTACTATAGTAAATTTATGCATCTCCCTTAATGTGATTGAAAAGAGCCTTTCAATCATTATTCATTGCGTTTCTCTAAAATTAGGTAACAATTTCATTTTTAAATACTGAAAGGTTTTAGGAAATCTATATTTGAGATCGTTTAGATTATAGCTTTGTTAAAATGGAGGCTGAAGCCGGAATCGAACCGGCGTAAACGGCTTTGCAGGCCGCTGCATAACCACTCTGCCATCCAGCCATTAAACTATTATATTGGAAAAATAATCTTTTAGTTAGCAAGTAGCTAATGCGAACTATTATGAAAATTTGTTCTAAATTTTGAAGGCAAGAAGCCCCAAAAAAATCTTACCATCACAACAATTAATACTAAGGGAAGAATTAATTTTCTAATTTTATAAGCCCAATAAACCTGCAAGAAAATTCCAGATAATAAATATCTAATATGAGCCTTTTGTTCAAAAAATTGGTCTGCGTGAACTCTTTTAGAACCTGTGCTGTAATCAATTTTTATGAACTCCTTGTTTAATTTAATTACTCGAAACCATAATTCCCAATCAAGTTGGGTTTTTCTTTTTTCATTGTATAGATTTGATCCAATAAACAAATCTTTATCTATGATCACCCCAAGATGAGGGATAGGATTGTGAAAGAAAATTTCATGGTTATTAAAGCATTGATAGTCCAAATTAGAAGAATTGATATCCTCATATTCGCAATTAATAGTCTTGGCATCAATTATCTTTGTTTTCCCAAAAAATACAGCCGCATTAATATTTGAATTTATAAATTTATCTTTATTTTTTAAAAACTTTGAAATCCATTCGGGATTTATTAAGTCATCTGCATCCAATATACATAGATATCTAAACTTAGATTTACTAATTGCTAGATTTAATGCACTTGCCCTTCCCAATCTACCATTAGATATCAAACGAACATTGTTTGAGACATATTTTAAAGCAATTTGATTTGATTTATCTGTGCTGCCATCATCAACTAGAATGTGCTCAATCATATCTTGAGGAAATATGGACTGAACTGAACGTAAGTTTGCCTCTAAAAAATCTTCGGCATTATAGAAAGTCGTAATTATACTTATCACAAAAAAACCTTTGGTTATTTACCAATACCAATATATTCAATCCCATTTTTTTCCAATTTTTCCCGATTAAGAATATTCCTTCCATCAAATACAACTCTATCTTTTAACTTCTTCAAATTTTTATACGGAATTTTTATAAACTCAGGATATTCGGTCGCTATGATCATAAAATCACAATCATTATCAATTTTAGGAATACTAGTTTTTTGAAATCTAACGTTGCTTAGTTCGGATAGAGCATTAATTGAGTTTTCTTTTGCAATTGGTTCAAAAATTGAAATATTTTTTACCATGGGAGAGATCATATTTATTAGATGAATCCCAACTGATTCTCTTATGTCGTCAGTATTAGGTTTAAACGCTGTTCCTAAAAACAAAACTGACTTGCTCTTAAGTTCTTGTTTTGAAAAACGTTTCAATATTTTATTTAAAAAATACTTCCTTTGTTTATTGTTAATATCTATTACTGATTTAAGAATCTTTGATGGTATTTTATTTTTTGAAAAGGTATATGCTAATCCTCGAGTATCTTTTGGAAAACATGAACCTCCATATCCCAAACCAGCATTTAGAAATTCATTTCCAATCCTTTTGTCCATGCCGATACCTTGTGAAACATCATCAATATTGCCACCGACTTTATCTGATAATTTAGACATCTCATTTATAAAGCTAATCTTTGTTGCTAAAAATGCGTTTGATCCATATTTGATTAGTTCTGAAGACTGCGGGTCGGTAATAAATATTTTGGATTTTTTTGATAGTGGTGAATATATTTTTTTAAGTGTTCCTATAAATTCTTTACTTTCAGAACCAATAACTATTCTTTCAGAGTTCATGAAATCATATACTGCGTTTCCCTCACGCAAAAACTCCGGATTTGAACCCAAATAAACATTCTTGTAGATATCTTTTTTGAAAATTTTTGTTTGCAACTCTTTTGTTGTGCCAGGGGGGATAGTCGACTTAAGAACAATAAATGTATTGCTATTAAGATTATTTTTATCGATATAGTCTTTAATTTTATTTGAAATATCAAATAAATATCTTAAGTTTGGTTTACCGTTTCTTAATTGTGGCGTTCCTACACAAATAAAATAAATATTTGATGCTTGTAAAGCTTCATTAGGATCAGATTCAATGCGTAAATTTTTAGCCTCTAAGTGCTTTTTAAATAGTTTCAAAAGTCCATTTTCATGGATTGGTATTTTCTTTGACTTTAAGAGTTTTATTTTTTCTTGATTGATATCATGCAAAAAGACTTTATGACCTATTTCGGCTAAACAAACGCCTGTAACTAGACCAACATAACCTGTTCCTATAATAGTAATTTTCAACTGCTGTTCCCAAATATATTTGTTTTAAAGCTGTAATCTAAGCCTGTTTTAATAGTAATTAAAGTTGCAATGAAGAGGATCCAATCTGACAGAAATATAATTAATGATTGATTTAAAAGTAAGCCTACTAGATAGAAACATATTGTTGCTATCTGTAATGTTGTTTTAATTTTAGCTAAAAAAGTAACTTCAGTTGACTTGAGATTGCCCACGGAAGAGTTATAGTCCCTTAGACCCGAGACCCATATCTCTCTGGCAATAATAAATGCGGATAAGCATGCTATGAATAAGCTCTGAAGATATATAGCTATTCCGATGAGTGAAAATGTGATTAGTACCTTATCCGCAATTGGATCAAGAATCTTTCCTTGGAGGGTTGTAAGATTATATTTTCTTGCTAAGAATCCGTCTAGAAAGTCAGATACTCCACTCAATATCATTATAAAAAGTGATACAAAGAAGAATTCATAGATTATTGTAAAAAAAATCAAAGGACTCATTAGAATCCTTGAAATAGTTAATGAAGTAATAAATCTTTTCATATTTAAAATATTATTCATTTGCGAAAGTGATAAATGACCCCTTAAAAAGTATTAAAAAATTATGAAGTGCATTAATAAAAAAAGGTATAAAGATTTGTAAAAAATACAAGATTTTTACTTCATTAAAAATATTGTAATTGAAATTATTAATCATATAAATTACAAGGATTTTTTAATAATGGAGGCCAGGCCATGATTTATTCCTTTAATAAGAGTCAATTCACTAATTGATGCATTTTTAATTGAATTGAAGTTTCCAAATTTCTTAAAGAGCCTTCTTTTTATAACTGGGCCAATGCCTCTAATCTCATCTAATTTAGATTTTTTAACATTCTTTCGTTTTGAAATTCTATTATGCTTAATTGCAAATCTATGTGCTTCGTCTCTAGCTTTTGTTAAAAGATTTAACAACTTAGAATTAGTTTTTACAGATTCTTGTCCACTGATAGAGTAAATTGTTTCAGTGAGGATTTTTCTTTGTGATCCCTTTTTAATTGCTAAGACTAAGATATTTTTATTTTCAATCTTTGAAATGATTGCATTTAATTGAATCTTACCGCCATCAACTAACAAAACATGAGGATGATTATTTTCTTCTTCAAATCTCTTTTTGATTGCAAAAACTAATGAGCCAGGATCATTACCTCCTAATTCTTTTGGCAGACTATATGTACGATAGAGCTTTTTGTCTGGACCATTCATGTTAAATCTTACAATTCCAGCCTTGGGATTGCTCCCAGAATGATGACTAATATCAATACAATCTAGAGTAGGATTAGCTATGACCAAATTAAATTTTCTCAGTAGTTCATCAAAGCCTGCTTTCATTAGTGGTTCTTTATTTTCTGCATTTATAAGAGATTGTTTTGAGTTCAACTTTGCTAAATCTACGAAACTTTTGCTGCCCTTTGGTGCTTTTGATAGGATGCTAACTTTTTTATTAAAAGTTTTCTCAAGAGCCTCTTGCAGCAATCCTCTTTCCATGATTTTGTTGGCTATAAGTAACTTGCTTGGAATCTGATTCTTATTCAGATAATTATGAAAAATTGCTCTTCTAAACACATTATCTAATTCAGTTGAAGCATCTAAATCAATCAAATAAGTTTTTGTAGATCTAACTTTACCATTTCTTACAGAAATTTTTGCAAGACCGGTTTTATGTTTAAATGAAGCATGCCAAATATCTATATCTAGTGGATGAATATTTATAGATGTCTCGTCCTCAAGAGAAATAATGCTATCTAACCTTTTCTTATATCTATCTGCATCCTCAAATTGAAGTCGCTCAGAATGTTTAAGCATTTTCTCTTTAAGCATTTTTTTAATATGTTTTTTTTCAGTTGTTAGATATCTTTTAGCTGAGGATACATCTTCTGCATAATCATGCTTGTTAATATTCTTCACACATGGTGCGCTACACCGTTTCATTTGATACTCAATGCAAGGTCTAGATCGATTGCTAAAAGTACTGTTTGAGCAATTACGAAGTTTAAATATTTTTTGTAGCTCCTTAATTTGATCACGAACCAATCTCGCATTTGTATATGGGCCAAAAAAATTTTCATCAATTGCTTGTTTGCTTCTTTTTAAGTGTATGGATGGAAAATCATGATTTCCTAAAAAATATATGAATGGATAGGTCTTATCATCTCTCAATAGAATATTGAACTTGGGTTTATATTCTTTTATTAATTGTTGCTCTAATATCAATGCTTCAGCCTCTGAATGAGTTGCAAATGTTTCCACTTTGATAGCTTGCTTTTTTATTTGTTCTGTCTTTCTATCTTTAATAGCTGGAGTAAAGTAAGAACGAACTCTTTTTTTTAGGTCTTTTGCCTTTCCAATATAAATAATTTTTGATTGATTAAAAAATTGATAAACTCCAGGTTTATTGGGAACATGGGACAGATCTTTAATCATTATCAATTATGAGAGCTATTTTTTAAGAATTTTCTTGTAACCCTTTTACCAGCATTTACACCATACTGGTCATATGGATTAATCTGAAGCATAGCTGCGGTAATAAAAACCCTATATTCCCAGAAGGCTATAAGTGCACCCAATGAAAAGAGATCTAACTTTTCTAGTGAAAAAAAATTTCCTCCAATGTTGCTATTGGCAGCATCCATTCCTTTATTAAATTTGACTTTTCCAGATAGTAGCTTGAATTGTCCTTCAGCTTGAGAATTTAGTAGCTCTGAGTGATTGCTATGGCTTGCAATAAAATCTGTTGAGGTTTTAGAAGTGCCCTGATGCAACAGTTGAAAATAGGAATGTTGAGCAGTTGGACCAAATCCACCATAAATAGTTTGACCGGTATAACTAAATATTGATTTTTTATTATTAGGCTTACCAAGTGATTCCATCTCAAGCTGCTGAATGTAACTAGTTAAAGACCTAAGCTTCCAGTTATATGAAAGGACAACTCTATTTTTTTTATCCAAAAAATTGTTTGACCAAATATCATGAAAAACAATATTTTTAAGAGCATTTTTTACAATTGATTTTTTTTGAACATTATTATCTATGCTTGCAGCTCCTTGAAGGAAGTTTATAAACTCATTAGGCATGAGGACTGTAGAGCTTACTTGCGACCAAATTGAATAACGACCTCCAACACTTTCAGGGAAATTTATAATATTTTGCTTAGGAAAACCCAGATTAATGGCCTTATTCTTATTAGCAGTAATAGCAAATATATCCCCCTTAGTTAGGTTTTTAGGAAGCCATGAATGAGATAATAATACTTCGTCAGTTGAAAAGGATTTGCTTATGAAAACATATAAATTTTTTTCTTTGAGCTTTGGCTTAACTAAACTCATGAATTCATCTTTATCTGGTCCAGTAATAAAAAATAAATTATCTTTGGTTTCAGTAAACTCGTGTAATAATTTTGGTCCCTCGCAAGAGCCCCCTATTCCAAAGACAAAAATATTTTTATAAGAATTTGCTTTTATATTTCTTAAAAAAAATTTTGATGCGCTTACTGCATCAAATTGATTGTCTTTTTGGGGTATTATTCTGTAAAGATGATGAAGTGCGGCCCTTTTTTCAGTGTAATTAACCTCTTTACCTCCAAGCAATCCTTTTATTAAAGAGTCTATTTTTAACTCTTGGTAAATATCATCCATAATCTGGAATACATCTTTTGAATAGTATTGATAAGTACTAGAAATAGTTAAATTAGGCAGCTTAAATCTTTTGTGAAATAGCCTTGAGGTTGCTGCTCTTTTTAAAGAGTTAAGTTCCTTTAAATATTTATTCTTCATAAATGGATTGATATATTTTTTCAAATGCAGACGCTTTATCTTTATGAGATGTAATCGGTCTTCCAATTACTAAATATGTTGCACCCAAATCAATCGCTTCTTTTGGATTCATTACTCTGGACTGATCATCGGAATTAGACTCTGATAATCTTATACCAGGAGTAATTTTGATTTTATTTTGAAGCAAATCTCCCGCGAGTTTAAGCTCATGAGGAGAGCATACAATTCCGTCTATATCTGTTTCATTTGCTAAATCAAACATTGAAGAAACTGTTTTTGGGATTTCTTGGTTATAAACTCTTTTAGATTCCTCTGAGTTTAGGCTTGTGAGAACACTAACCCCTATGCATTTTGCATTTATATTTTTACAGGAGTCGAGAGCTGATTTGATCATAGATCGTCCTCCAGAAAGATGAATAGTTAGAAGCTTTATTGAATAACTTTTGAATGATTCAATAGATTTGCTTACTGTGTTGGGAATGTCGTGAAACTTAATATCAAAGAATATTTCAAAACCATGATTCGCAACTTCATCAAGTATTTTTCTACCATGATAATTAAAAATCACGCTTCCGACTTTAATAATGCATTTTTTTGGATCTAATACTTCAAGCACGCCTTGATATTCAAGTGGATCATCCAAGGCAACAATAATGTTCTTTTTAGTCATCGAGGAGGTTTTTTGAGGGTGAGAATAGGATGGTATGAGTTTCACCTAAAAAAGATACATCTTTAGTTTTTGGATTTATGAACTTTCTTGGCCTAATAGTTTTTTTTACAAAAGTACCAAAGTCTCTAAACTCTGCTCTGTTTTTTAATGCGATAGAAGAGGCCAATATCCCACACAATTGTGCTAAATAATCTGAGGTTAAAGACGAATTAAGATTTAATGACCTAGATATTTTTTCAGAAAAATCAGATTTATTAAATGTATTGTTAGTCACTTATTTTAAGAGATATTCTTTCTCGCTCTGCATCAATACCAAATATGATACAGGAAAGCTTATCCCCTTTATTGTAATTCTTTAGATCTTCTTCAGGATTTTCATTATCAGACAAGTCAGAAAGGTGAATTAAGCCATCAATATCACCCTCAAGACCAACAAATACACCAAAATCAGTGATTGATTTAATTGAGCCCTCTACGCTGTCTCCAATGTTGTATTTATTTTCAAATTCAAGCCACGGATTGGGTTTTGTTTGCTTAAGACCTAGTGAAATTCTTCTTTTCTCATTATCTAACTCTAAAATCATAACTCTGATATTCTCCTCAAGGTTAACAACTTTAGATGGATGAATATTTTTATTAGTCCAATCTAATTCTGATAAATGAATTAGTCCCTCAACGCCCTGCTCTAACTCTGCAAAACAACCATAATCAGTTAAATTAGATACTGTTGCTTCATAAATGCCTCCAACAGAATACTTACTCTCGATGCCTTCCCATGGATCATTTTGGATTTGTTTTAAGCCTAAAGAAACTCTTAGTTTCTCCTTATCAAAACTTAATACCTTTACCTCAATTTCTTCACCTAAATTTAAGGCTTCCTTTGGGTTTACAACCCTTGACCATGAAATATCAGTTATATGGAGAAGGCCATCTAAGCCACCTAAGTCTATAAACGCGCCATAATCAGTTATATTTTTAACAATGCCTTTAACAATTTGCCCTTCTTCTAGATTTTTGAGAAGTTCGACTTTTTCAGCGGAGTTGATGTGCTCAAGAACTGCTTTCCTAGACAAAACAACATTATTTCTCTTGTAATCAAGCTTAATAACTTTAAATTCTTGAATTGTATTCTCAAGTTCAGGAGCCTCTTTTACAGGTCTAATATCTACTAAAGACCCAGGTAAGAATGCCTTAATTACATCTACCTCTACAGAGAAACCGCCTTTAACTCTATTCAAAACTTTACCAGTAACAAATTCACCGGTTTCTAAGGCTTCTTCTAAGTTTTTCCATGCAGAAATCTTTCTAGCTTTTTCTCTAGAAATCCTTGTTTCACCATAACCATCCTCTACCGCCTCGAGTGCTACCTCAATCTCATCTCCAACGCTGATATCAACTTTTCCCTCAACATCCTTAAATTCGTCAAGAGGTATAACTCCTTCTGACTTGAGACCCACATGAACAGTGACCCATTCCTTATCAATATCCAATACAACCCCGGATACAATTGTTCCAGGCTGCATTTCTAAGGTATTTAGACTTTCATCTAGTAGTGCAGCGAAATTCTCTGACATATATTTTTACTTCCTTTTAACAGACTAACTCAATAGCCCTAGATAATACCTGATCAGGATTTAAACTCGATGTATCAATAATTGATGCATCTGATGCGGGAATTAAGGGTGATAAAGTTCTTTCCGTATCAGCTCTATCTCGCGCTTCAATATCCTTAATCAGATCGCGCATATTAACTTTTTGTCCCTTTTTCTGCAACTCTAGAAACCTTCTTTTTGCTCTAGTTTCAGAGTCTGCTATTAAAAAAATCTTGTATGCTGCTTCAGGGAACACAACCGTACCCATATCCCTTCCATCGGCGACAAGACCGTTGTCATTTTTAAAGGATCTCTGGATCGAAATTAAATTTTTGCGTGTCTCTGGCATCTTGCTAATTTTAGAAGCAATTTTTGCCATACTTTCGCTTCTTAATTGTTTTGTAATTTCATTTCCATCATGATTTACAGAGTACTTATTTGATGCATTAACAAAATTTATAGATTCAAAGCTTTTCAATGCTAATTCATGATCATGAGATGATTCATAACAATAAGCATAAGCCCGATAAAGTAATCCACTATCTAAAAGAGAAAAATTTAAATGATTTGCTAATGAGGAAGACAGAACTCCTTTGCCTGATGCGGAAGGCCCGTCAATAGTAATAATTTTCTTATCAAGCTTCATGAATGTTTAATCCTATCCGATTCATAACGTGCATGAATGAAGGAAATGAAGTTTCAATGTTAGAACAATCATCAACAGTTATAGCTTCAGTTGATCTCAAAGAGGCGATTAGAAAACTCATTGCAATTCTGTGATCATGATATGAATTAATATTAATGTTTTTAACGTTCACGTTATTGCCCCCATCAATAATTATCCCATCATCAAGTTCAACAAAATTAATTTCAAGCCTTTCGAGCCCTCGTGCAACTGCATTTAATCTATCTGACTCTTTTACACGGAGCTCCTCAGCACCCTCAATTTTAGTTTGGCCAGAGGCAAAAGAGGCAGCGATACAAAGTATAGGTATTTCATCAATCAGGTTGGCAATAATGCTGCCTCCTATATTTATTCCATGTAACTCTGAACTTTTTACCCTTATGTCTGCCCTAGGCTCATTCATGATGTTTTGTTGATTCGTAAGCTTAATATCAGCACCCATTTCAAGCAATACATCTAACAATCCAGATCGTGTTTTATTGATGCCAACATTTTTAATAAGCAAATCTGAATCCTTGGTTATTAAGGCAGAAATAATTAAAAAAGCTGCTGAAGAAAAATCACCAGGTACATCATAATAAGTAACTTCACTATCTAATTGTCCTGATAACTGTATCTTCCTACCATCACCACTATTATCAACTTCAATCTTTGCACCCAAAAACTCAAGCATTCTTTCAGTATGGTCTCTGGTAGCCGTTGGCTCGATTATCTCTATCTCGGCTCCAGAGCATAGACCTGCTAAAAGAATTGATGATTTAACCTGTGCGCTCGCAACAGGAAGTTTATAGCTAAAACTTTTAATAGGAGTTGAATTTATATAATTAATTGGCAGCTTTCCTGCATTACTATTGTATTTAATTCCCATTTGACTGAGTGGGTCTAAGACCCTGGCCATAGGGCGCGCTGATAGTGAATTATCTCCTATATAGTCTGCCTTTATATTTAGGCCTCCCAAGAATCCCAACATTAAACGCAAGCCTGTCCCAGAATTCCCCAGGTTAAGGGTAGAGTCAGGATCAGTCACTCTTTTTTTTGAGTTTAAAACATTTACAGTATTTAAGTCATGTAGGTATTGATATTTAAATCCCACTCTTTCTAATGCTGACATTGTAGAAATTGGATCTGCTGCGCTTAAAAAGTTTTCTACCTTCAAATCATGATCCAGTAAAGAGCCAAGCATTACAATTCTTTGCGATATCGATTTGTCTCCGGGACAAAAAACCTCCCCAGAAACTTTATTGCATGGTTCGGCTATCAATCTCATAAGTGCATTATTATTTGAATTGATTTAAATATTCTTTAAGGGCAAAGCCATCTTTTGAGCTTGATAACTCTTTTAACTCAATTAACTTTTCAACCAACTCATCGATATGTTTATTTAGGTGTGCATTAGACTGAAAAATATCTCCCCACATTTCAGGTGAAGATTGAGACAAGCGAATAAATTCTTTCAGGCCCCCTCCAGCATATGTGCTTATATCAATATTATTATCATGAAGAACTTTCATCAGACTGTAGGCAACAAAATGAGGTAGATGACTTGTTAATGAAAATAGTTTGTCATGGTTCTCATAATCCAATTCAATTACATTTGATTTTAGAGATTTCCAAAGATTCTGAATTCTGTCTAAATGAAATTTAGATGAGCCAAGTGAAGAGATAATAGTTGTCTTACCAGCAAAAAGATTTTCACTTGAATTCTCAAACCCACTTAGATGAGATCCAGAAATTGGATGAGAGAGAATGAAATTCTCAGTATTGAAACCTTTTAAATATTTTATAAGCTCGGTTTTTACACTAGTTACATCAGTGACAGAAAACTTTGAACTAAGCAACCATTCATTTTTTTTTTTAAAATTTCAAGTGTTGTTTTGGGCGGAGTAGCAAAAATAAAAATAGCATCTTCTAGTTTTTTTACTTCTTCAACTGAATGCATGGCCTCATGGGCATGCTTGTTTCTAATAGCATTGTTTTTGGAGTCAAGATTTGAATCAATGACATATACATTGAAATTATCCTTAGATAGACCTTTCGCAATTGAACCGCCAATTAGGCCAATCCCACAAATAACAATATCATTCATAATAATTCTTTGAGTGCACTGATAAATATTTGATTTTGCTCCATAGTGCCTACAGTCACCCTAATGAAATCAGGCATGTCATATAAATCAATTTGTCTAACAATTATTCCCTTTCTTAAAAGAGCCTCGAATAGCTCTTTCCCATTAAACTGTCCATTAAAAGAAATAAAATTTCCAACGGATGGAATTGTTGTAAGCTTTAATTTTGAAAGCTCTTCAGAAAGGTACTTAAGCCCTTCTTTATTTACATCTATGCTCTTTGAATATGCTCCTTATCATCAATAGCATGAATGGCTAACTTCTGTGCAAAAGAATTAATATTAAAAGGTTGTCTGATTCTGTTTAAACTCTCAATTAATGAGGGATTAGCCAATCCATAGCCAAGCCTTATTGCTGCAAGACCTTGAATTTTTGAAAATGATTTTGTGACAATTAAATTTTCGTACTTATTTAATAACTGATGAACATCTACATAGTCATTTTCTTGTACATATTCATAGTATGCGCAATCTAATACAACCAAAATATTTGAGGGCACATTTGAAAGAAAATCTTCAATTTCTTTGTGGGTGTTATATGTACCTGTTGGATTGTTTGGATTCGCTATGAATATTACTGCGGTTTCCTCATTAAAGTAGTTGTGAAAAGCTTCAAGGTTGAATTTCCAATTTTTTGCTTCAACCTCGATTAGCTTTGCTCCGGCAGCTTGTGTAACTATCTTATAGACTGCGAAAGCATGTCTTGAAGTAATAGCGTTTCTGCTTGGGTTAAGCCAGGCTCTTGCAATCAATTCCAATACTTCGTTGGACCCATTGCCAAGTATTACAGATTCTTCTGCAACTTTTTCATGAAGAGCAATTGCATTCTTGAGTTCGGTGCAATTACCATCTGGATATAAATGAAGGCTATCATCTAAATCAGCTATGCTGCTTAATGCTTTAGGTGATGCACCCAAAGGATTTTCATTGGATGCAAGCTTGATGATGTTGCTAATCCCATATTCTTTAGCGACATCATCGATAGGTTTTCCTGGTTCATAAGGAGCTAGATCAGAGATTCCAGGGTTCAGTCTAGAAAAAATATTATTGCTCATGATTCATCTGGATAAGAGCCTAAAATCCTTACAAAGGCTCCATCACTTCTTATCGTTGAAATCACTTTTTGAAGTTTGCTGTCGGATTGGTGTCCTGCAGAGTCAATAAAAAAGTTATGAGAGTCTCGAGTTGATCTCGAGGGACGAGTCTCAACCCTAAAAAGATTAATTTTCTTTTCTTCAAATGGTTTAAGTAATTTAACCAATGCTCCAGGTTTATTATTGGTTTGGATTAATAAAGATGTTTTATCTTTTCCCGTTTTAGAAATCTTTTGATTGCCAACTATAAGAAACCTGGTCCTGTTATCTGAATGATTTTCTATGTTTTGTGCATGCGTTTTGAGCTTATATTTCTCAACAGCCAGACTTCCAACAATACACAAAGTATCTTTATTTGATTTGGCTAATTCTGCAGCTTTTGCTGTGCTGGAAGTTAGCTTCCTTTTTATATTGGGTAAATTATTTTCTAACCACTTACTGCATTGACCAAGCGCTTGAGGGTGTGAAGCAATTGCTTTTGCGGTACTAATTTTAGAAGTCGCCCTGCCAGCTAAGTTATGCTCAATATCCAAATATGTTTCACCACAAATCAATAACTTTTCATCAACCAGACAATTTAATGTTGCATTAACTACTCCTTCAGATGAATTCTCGAAAGGCACCATTCCAAACTGTGAAGCTCCGTTAGTTACTTGATAGAAAACATCATCAATCGTTGCGCGCGGATCAAGATTTATGGATGATCCAAAGTGTTTCTTAACTGCAGCCTCGGAGTGAGTGCCTATAGGGCCCAAAAAGCTATCTGCAAGGACTCTTCTAAAGAAAGACAAGCTGAAATAAGCTCTTTAAATATAGACTTAACTTTCTTATCTGATATCAAGCCAGAGTTTTTTTCAATAAGTCTTCTCAATATTTGAGCCTCTCTCTCAGGCTTATAAAAACTAGACTTTGCTGAAAGTTGAGACTTTAGACTTCCAATCTCTTTAGCATGAACACCTCTTTTTTGAATAAGTTCAAGAATTTGGTCATCTATTTTGTCAATTTTTTTTCTGACTTGTTGAATTTTTGTCTTTGTCACCATTACCCATATTTTGATTCAAAAGCCTCCATAAAGGCTATTAAATCATCTATTGCCTCCTGAGGCATGGCATTATAGATGCTAGCTCTCATTCCTCCAACTGATCTATGCCCTTTTAAATTTAGAAGATTTTCACTTTCAGCTTCCTTTAGAAAAGTGCCATCTAGATCAGGGCTTTTTAAAATAAAAGGTATATTCATAATTGATCTATTATTTTTGGCAACTGGGTTGCTGTAGAAATCACTCCTATCAATGAAGTCATACAGTGTTGACGCTTTTAAATAATTACGCTCTTTTACTGCCTCAAGACCGCCTAAAGATTTAAGCCATTTAAAAACTTTACCTGCCATGTACCATGCAAATGTTGGCGGAGTATTCAGCATTGAACCTGATTGAGCGTGTTTATCGTAATTCATAATATTTGGAAGATCTTTATTGCATGATGACAATAGATCTTTGCTAATAATTGCTATGGTTAATCCTGCTGGGCCAATGTTCTTTTGAGCACCCGCATAAATCATTGAAAACTTTGAGACGTCTATTGGTTCCGCAAGAATAACAGATGACAAATCAGCAATGATGGGGTTCTCAACTGATGGAACATCATGAATTGCATTGCCTTGGATCGTTTCATTGGCTACATAATGAAAATAGCCATTTGATGATCTAAATTTCCAGTCTGTAAGTTCTGGTACATTAGTAAAATTAGATTCCTCAGAGGAGGCACAAATATTTAGATCACATACTTTAGAACATTCTTTGATAGCCTTTGTGGACCAAGTTCCAGTTTCTAAATATTCAGGAATGCCTAGGTGGGCAAAGTTCATTGGGATTAAGCCAAATTGAAGAGTAGCGCCACCCTGAAGAAATAAAACATCATGAGAATCGGGAACGTCTAAAAGTTCAATTAAATCATCTCGAGCAGCATTGGCGATCTCACCATAATCTTTGGATCTATGACTCATCTCCATCACAGACATACCAGTGGATTTGAATTCTAAAAGCTCTGACTGTGTTTCCTTAAGAACAGACTCAGGAATCGTTGCGGGCCCAGCTGAGAAATTCCATTTTCTCATTGGCTAGTCTTCTTCTTCATCAGGAGGTATTCGCACCCCTTCGATAAGTTTTTCACCTTCTTTGGGAGTAATAACTTTTACACCTTGGGTATTTCTTCCAAGGGTAGGTATTTGCCCAACGCTTGTACGAATCATTGTGCCTTTATCGCTAATAAGCATAATTCCATCTACTTCATCGACCGAAGACGCAGATACCATTAAGCCATTTCTATCTGAAGTTTTTAGAGCAATGACACCTTGACCACCTCGATTATGCATTGTGAAATCTTCAAGCCTAGATTTCTTGCCGTATCCGTTTTCTGAAAGACATAAAATTGTCTTGGTTGTATCTCCCACCATTAAAGAAATAATTTTCATATCTTTCTGCAATTTCATGCCTCTAACACCTCTTGCGGTTCTGCCCATCGGTCTTACTTTAGATTCATGAAATCTGATAAGTTTCCCAGAGAGAGATGCTAAAAGAATTTCTTGATCACCGTCAGTTACTACTGACCCAACTAGCTTGTCGCCCTCATCGAGCTTTATTGCTTTGATTCCTGATTTATACTTCTTTGCAAAAAACTTAAGAGAAGTTTTTTTCACTGTACCGTTTCTAGTTGCCATAAAGACATACTTATCTTCAGCAAAATCTTCAACCGGTAAAATTTGAGTAACAGTTTCATCATCATCAAGGTTGAGCATATTTACTAGCGGTCTACCTTTTGAAGTTCTACTGGCAACAGGAATTTCATAAACCTTTAACCAGTAAACTTTTCCTAAAGTTGTGAAGCATAATAACTGTGAGTGCGAGCTAAGCACATATAGATTTTGAATAAGGTCTTCCTCTTTCACTGAAGCTGCAGCCTTGCCCATACCTCCTCTTCTCTGTTCCCTGTACTCAGTAAGAGGCTGGGTTTTAGCATAGCCACTTCTTGAAAGAGTTAACACTCTTGTCTCTTCAGGAATTAGATCTTCATTTGATATATCTTGTCTTGCATCATTAATATCTGTTTTCCTTTCATCGCCAAAACTTTCTTTGATTTCATTGAGCTCATCACGAACAACTCCTTGAAGCACATTTTTGTCATCTAGGATTTCTTGTAATTTTTGAATCTTCTCAATTAATTCATTAAATTCAGATGATAAATTGTCTTGCTCAAGTCCGGTTAACCTCCCGAGCCTCAGCTCAAGAATTGATTTAGCTTGGTCGGGTGAAAGTTTGTAATTTTTGCCCTTAAGGCCTAAGTCAGCAGTAAGTCCCTTTGGCTTGCATGCATCTTTGCCTACTTTCTTAAGAATGGCTTCAATTGGACCAGCTTTCCATGTTTTTTTGCATAGCTCGGCTGCAGCAATCTTTGGGTCCTTGGATTTTTTGATGATAGTAATGATTGCATCAATATTTGCAATTGCTACCATCAGGCCTTCGACAATATGGCCTCTATCTTTGGCTTTCTTTAGTTCAAATTTTGTTCTTTTGGTAACGACATCTTTTCTATGCTTAATAAACTCCTGAAGGATTTCCTTTAAATTTAGAACTTTAGGTTGTCCGTTCACAAGAACAGTAAAATTGATGCCAAATGATTGCTCCAATTGAGTTTGAGCATAAAGATTGTTCTCAAGGACATCGACTGATTCTCCTTTCTTAACATCAATTACAACTCTGAGGCCATCTTTATCAGACTCATCTCTAATTTCTCTTATGCCATCAATCTTTTTGTCTTTAACAAGTTCAGCAATCTTTTCTAGCATGCGAGCTTTGTTAACCATGTATGGTATTTCATTGATTACCAGTGACTGATTCCCTGATTTATCTTCTTCAACTGATGTTTTGGCTCTGACATAAATAATTCCCCTGCCATTGTTATAGGCCTCATAGATGCCCATCTTTCCATCAATAATTCCTCCTGTTGGAAAATCTGGTCCAGAAATCGATTGCGTCAGCTGATCAATACTAGTCTTGGGATTTTCTAGGAGTGCAAGGGACCCATTAATAACCTCAGTAAGATTATGCGGAGGTATATTGGTTGCCATTCCAACTGCAATACCAGATGAGCCATTCACTAATAGAGTTGGGACTCTGGTTGGAAGGACATCGGGAATTTGCTCTGATCCATCATAGTTAGGTGAAAAGTTAACAGTATCTTTTTCAATGTCCGCTAAAAGTTGATCGGTAATTTTTGACATCCGTACTTCGGTATATCTCATTGCAGCAGGTGGATCACCATCAATTGAGCCAAAATTTCCCTGTCCTTCTACCAACATGTATCTCATAGAAAAATCTTGAGCCATTCTGACCATGGCATCATAGACTGCACTATCTCCATGAGGATGATATTTACCAATCACATCGCCTACGACTCTGGCAGATTTTTTGTAGGGTCTGTTGTAGTAGTTTTTTAGGTCATGCATGGCAAAGAGTATGCGACGATGGACGGGCTTAAGACCATCCCTGACATCAGGTAAGGCTCTGCCATGAATTACACTCATTGCGTAGCTCAGATAAGATTGTTTCAGCTCATCTTCAATGCTAATTGGGAGTATTTCTTTGGCAAAATCTGACATAAATTTCTCTGGGTTTTTGACAGATTAAATATCTATTAAATACCTTAATTTAAGGTATAAATTTTACCATATTTTGGGGGATAAAATTAGTCTTTAAACTCGGAAACTACTGTCCCAATTGACTCTTTTGCATCGCCAAAGAGCATCCTAGTATTTTCTCTAAAAAACAGTGGATTTTGGACTCCAGCAAAGCCAGATGACATTGATCTTTTGAGCACAAAAACAGTCTTAGCATTATGAACCTCGATAATGGGCATTCCGTAAATAGGGCTTCCTGGCTCTTCAGTAGCTGAGGGATTAACAACGTCATTGGCACCAATGACCACTGCGACATCAAAAGTATCCATAGTTGGATTCACATCGTCTGGCTCAACAAGTAGATCATAAGAAACGTTTGCTTCTGCAAGGAGAACATTCATATGACCAGGCATTCTTCCTGCAACGGGATGAATTCCATATTTAACTTCAGTACCATTTTCTTCCAGGAGCTCTCCTAACTCTCTAACAACGTGTTGTGCTTGAGCAACCGCCATTCCATATCCTGGAACCACTAATACCGAAGAAGCATTTTCTAATATCAAATAAGCATCTTCTGCGGTTATGGGTTTGACTTCTCCCTGCTCGCCCTCTGATTTAGATGAGGAAGCAGATGCATAGCCAACAAATAAAATATTTCCAATTGTTCTATTCATCGCCTTTGCCATGATAATGGTCAAAATCAAGCCACTGGCGCCAACTAAGGAGCCTGCCACTATCAAAACATTATTTAGTAATAGCAAACCTGCAAATGCAGCAGCAATTCCAGAAAGGGAATTCAGTAAGGAGATTACTACTGGCATGTCACCACCACCAATGGGCATGACGAAACCAAGTCCTGCCAATACTGTTAATACTAAAAATCCAAAGAAAATAATATTTGAATCTATGCTCAAAGCTGGAGCAAACATCATAATTAATAGGGCAGGAATACTAAGATAAAAGAATGTAACTAAAATATTTGTTACTAAGGATCCTTTCTCGAGGTTGATTTTTTCTGATAATTTTCCATAAGCCACAATTGATCCAGAGAAGGTTATCCCCCCAATGTAAATCGTTATCATAATTAGAAGATTCTGTAATAAAGCTGGTTGCGTGTCAGTAAATTGTGACCAGGCTATTAGAAAGGAAGCCATTCCCCCAAACCCATTGAATAGAGCTACCATTTCTGGGATTGCAGTCATCTTCACTTTCAGTGCAATCACAGAGCCTATTAAGGCACCCAAGATTATTGCTGAAATGATAATAGTAATACCTATATCTACGTCGATAAGTGTTACAGAGACTGCTGACAACATGGCAACTGAAGAAAGTATATTGCCTCGAACTGCAGTCGACTCTTTACCAAGCATCTTGATACCTAAAATAAATAGAACAGAAGAAACTATATAAACGAGGTTCTGAAAAATGGTTATGTCTATCAACATATTCATTAAGATTTCTTTTTAAACATGCTCAGCATTCTATTAGTTACTAAATAGCCGCCAAAAACATTTATGGATGCAAACAATATTGCAAAGAATGCTAAAACGTTTTGTATTTGACCTTCAGCACTTAACATTAAAGCTCCCACAAGTGCTATACCTGAAATAGCATTTGCACCTGACATAAGTGGTGTATGAAGAGTGCTTGGGACCTTTGAGATAAGCTCTAGGCCAAGAAAAATTGATAACAGTAAAACAAATCCAAGCAAAATATATATTTCCATTATTTAAACCTCTCGTCCCTAATTTTACCTTGGTGAACTAGTACACTGCTTTTAATGATCTCATCTTCAAAATCAAGATTTATCGAGACAGATTCTTTATCAAAAAACTCTGTGATCCAGTTAATAATGTTATTTGATAATGCCACCGAAGCATGACCGGCGACCCTAGAAGCTAAGTTGGATATACCTACAATTTTCACGCCATTATTTTCAACAACTTGATCTACAATGGATCCTTCTACATTGCCGCCACTTTCAACTGCCATATCTAGTATTACACTTCCTGGTTTCATTTTACTGATCGTAGATTGATCAATTAATTTAGGAGCAGGTCTTCCAAAAAGCTGAGCAGTAGTAATTACAATATCTGACCTTTCGCATACTTTGGATTGGAGTTCTTTTTGCTTAGCTATCTGCTCTTCGGTTAATTCTTTGGCATAGCCTTGGTCTGTTTCACCTGTCTCACCTAGATCAATTTTTACAAATTTAGCACCTAATGACTTCACTTGCTCTTCAACCACGTCACGAGTATCAAAAGCCTCTACTCTAGCGCCTAGTCTCTTTGCAGTAGCTATAGCTTGAAGGCCTGCCACACCAACCCCTATTACAAAAACTTTTGCAGGTTTTAAGGTTCCAGCAGCTGTCATCATCATTGGTAAAGCTGAAGATAGTAAGCTTGAAGCTTCTATGACTGCAGAATAGCCTGCAAGATTGGCTTGAGAGCTCAAAACATCCATTTTTTGTGCTCTGGTTATTCGAGGTATAAATTCCATACTTACAGCTGTTTGTCCAGAAGTTTCAAGCATATTTAGATGCTCTTTATTTCCAAAAGGATCAATCATGCCTAAGACAATTGAATTCTTTTTTAGTGCTTGAACTTCCTCACTCGATAAAGCCGATGGAACAATTAAAATATCTGCTTCACTTAAGCAGTTATGACGAGATACAGGAGTTAAATTATTTTTTTGAAATTCACTGTCAGATACATTTATGCCTTGACCAATACCAGATTCAAATATAACTTTCACACCTTCTAAATTAACTAAGCTAGAGATTGTCTCTGGATGAAGAACTGATCTTTTATCAGTTGGGCTAGTAGTTTTTAGTGCGCCAATAATCATATTAAATATTTAGTTAATATGTAGTACATTCGAATTTATTTGACTACATATGTCAATCTTTACACAAATTAGCTTAAAAACAATAATTTATATGTGAGATGCATGTAGTATCACTACAAAAAAATTTATTTTTTCTTAATTTTTAACGATGAATTAAACTAACTTTATTATGTTTAAAGATAAAAAATATACAGCAATTATCACAGGAGGAAGCAGAGGTGTTGGAGCAGCTGCAGCAAAAAAATTAGCATCTCATGGGTGGAATGTTTTAATTACATGCTCAAGCTCTATTGATGAAGCGGAGAATATTGCTAATCAGTCAGATGATCTCTCAGGTGAAATAGTTGCAATTCAAGCTGATGTTTCAAATCAAAAAGATTGTGATGCAACCATTGAAAGATGCGTATCACTTTGGGGAGGCTTAGATTCTCTTATAAACAACGCAGGTACAACAAAATTTGTTTGGGACCATTCTGATCTTTCATCTTTATCCGCAGAAGATTTTATTAAAATCTACTCGGTAAATCTGATTGGCCCATTTCAAATGGTTAAATCATGCAAACAACATCTCATTGAATCTTCAAACCCTAGTATTGTGAATATCTCCTCTATTGCGGGTATCAAAGGCATTGGTAGTTCAATAGCATATGCCTCTTCTAAAGGAGCATTAAATACCATGACACTGTCAATGGCTAGAAATCTTGGGCCCATTAGAGTAAATGCTATCTGCCCAGGATTCATTGAGGGTGAATGGCTCAAAAAAGGTATGGGTGAAGAGGTCTACGAAGGTACTAAAAAGCACATAGAAGCAACTGCGCCATTAAGAAAGACCTGTACGCCTGAATCTATTGGTGAAATAATTTATTATCTTGCTAGTGGGAGCTCACTAGTCACAGGACAACTTATCACAGTTGATGGAGGGGTTTCTCTAAATCTCTAAACTAATTAATAGATTTTTTAACTTTTGGAGATACAGTGAATTTAACTTTTCTCTTTGACGGAATTGGGAACTCTTCCATTGTTTTTGGATTTCTTCCAACTCTCTCTTTTGTTTGAACAATATCAAATGTCCCAAAACCAGAGAGTTTTACGGTCTTTCCAGAGTTTAGTTGTTCCTTGATGGTATCAAAAAATAAATCAACAAATTTTTTTGCATCAGCAAAAGATAATTCAGTTTGATCACTGAGGTTTTGAGCAAGTTCTTTTTTGGTTAAAGTCACTTCCTAAGTTTAGCAGATAGTTTGCTAGTTAAGTTTCGCAAGATTTTATCCATTGACTGATTTACTTCTTCATCTTTTAAAGACCGACTTTGGCTTTGGAAACTAAACCTAATGGTTAGACTTTTTTGATCTTCCTGGAGATCTTTTCCGGAGAATATATCAATTAATTCGAAACTTCTTAAATAGCTAATCTTAAGCTTTGAAATTAAGCTCTCAATAGCTGAATAATCAATTTTCTTATCAAGCACAATATTTAAATCTCTCTCAGAGAATGGGAATTTAGAAACAGGATTTAACTTATCTCTTTGATTGGTTCGAAGAAGCTTATCAACCAATAAACTAAATCCGTATAACTGTTCGGATGAGAACTTATTATTGATTTCACCAAAACTGCCAATAATTTCTTTTGAATGATTATTTTTAATCATCAATGAGTTTTCATTAAAAAATGTATTATCGGTATTTGAAATGAATTCATAATTTTTGATGCCAAATGTTTTTATCAAGTCTTGAATCTCTTTTTTTAAAGTAAAAAAATTGTATGCCAATGAATTTTGATCCCAGAATTTAGCCTTAGTTGACCTGCAGATTACTCCACTGACAATTTCTTCTTCAGAAAAAGATCTCCCACTTTTTTTATAGGATCTTCCTATCTCAAAGAGATTCATAGTCTTAAACCCCCTCTTTAGATTATCTTCAACAGCGCTAATCAATGACTGCAAGAGATTGCTTCTCAATAAAGACTCTTCACTATTTAATGGATTTGCGACTTTAACTGATTTGTTCTCGCTGAGATCTAGATTTGAAGCTGTGAAAGGTATATGCATGACTTCTTGATAGCCTCGATTTATGAAAAATAATCTTAAGGTATTCTTTATGTCATCGGTAATAATATTGGCATATGGTGCAGCCTTAGGTTTATTAACTGGAAGATTGTCATAGCCATAGTGTCTCAGGATTTCTTCATAAAGATCCTCAGCAAGGCTCATGTCAAATCTATGACTTGGAGTTGAGATAGTTAATCCTGTTTTAAAGGAATCGATTTCAATAAACCCAAGCAATTTAAGTGTTCTTGTAATGAATTTTTTAGATATCTTCACGCCCGCAAAAGATTCAAAATCTTGATAATCAAGGGTGATCTTTTTAGCGAAGTTTGTTTTCTTTTCTAGCTTATTAAAGCCTATTAATTTGAATGAAGCCATTTCTTCAAGCAAATCTAAATATCTCTCAAGTGCAAATGCTTGAATTGAAGGATCAACCCCTCTTTCAAATCTTGTCGATGCATCGGTACTCAAGCCATATTGTCTTGCCTTATTCATTAAGCTTTCAGGTGAAAAGAATGCAGCTTCAATTGCTATTGATTTTGTAGAATTTGAAACAGCGGTGTCAGCTCCTCCAATAATTCCCGCTATTGCAATTGCCCCAGACTGATCACGAATTGTCAGTGTATCTTTGGTGATCTCTTTAACTTCATTACCTATTACTGCAAGAGATTCTTTATTAACAGAAAAACCAACTGAAATAGGCAAGCTTAGAGTTTCCCTATCAAACACATGAAGAGGTGTTCCCTGCTCAAGCATAACAAAATTGCCTAAGTCCACTAGAGGATGGATAAGCGGAATACCAGCACTTTCAAGTAATGATTTAATGTTTTTTGGAAGAGATTTTTTTAAAACAACATCATCCAACAAAAGTAGGTGATAATTTTTACATGCAGTTGTTTCTATCTCCTTAATTACTTTTAAGTCTCTCTTGAAAGTAAGATTATTTTTTGAAGAAAAAGATTTTTTATAGAGATCTTGATTTTTGAATGCCCAATAATCTCTTGCCAGCCCCTTTAAGGAAAAAGCATCACCCCTATTTGGAGTTAAATCAAAGTCTATGCAATTACCATCAACCTCACATTCAAATCCAAGATCAGTAAAAATCGCAGAAAGTTTATTTTGACTTTCATTAGAGACTAAAAATTTCTTTAAATATGAATATTCGATTCTCATATTAAATTTGCTCTAAAAATTCTAAATTAGATGAGTAGAAGTCTCGAATATCCTTAACACCGTAATAAAGCATCGCAAGCCTTTCTACACCCATTCCAAAAGCATAACCTTGGAATTGATGATGATCGATATTGCAGTTTTTAAGAACATTTGGATGGACCATTCCACAACCCAAAACCTCTAGCCAATCTGAATCAAACTTAATATCCACCTCCGCAGAAGGTTCAGTAAATGGGAAATAAGATGGCCTAAAACGGACATCCATTTTTTTGTTAAAAAAGAATTCAAGAAAGTCGATCAAAATTCCTTTCAAGTCAGCAAAGCTGATATCCACGTCAACAGCCAAACCTTCTACCTGCGTGAACATTGGAAGATGAGTTGTATCAGAATCGCACCTATACACTCTCCCGGGAGAAAGCATATATATCGGAGCTGCATGCTCTAACATTGAGTGAATTTGAGTATTAGAGGTATGAGTTCTTAATAAGTAACTATCTTTTGATTGTGTATCGACATAAAAAGTATCATGCATTTGTCTTGCGGGATGGTTTTTTGGAAAATTTAAAGCTTCAAAATTATAAAAATCAGTTTCTATTTCATTGCCATAGAAAGTTTTGAAATTAAGATTTTCAAAATACCTTAATATTTTATTAGTACATTCAGAAATTGGGTGAGCTCCGGATACCGAATCTTGAACTGGCAAGGAGGAATCAATGATATCAACTGCGCTATTAAAATTAATATTCTCTTGGAAGTCCCTAAAAATATTATTTAATTGATTTCTTAATAGATTAAGTTCTTTTGCCGCAAGAACTTTCTTTTCAGGATCTAGATTTTTTAACTCTTTGAAACTTAGCTGAATGAAAGATTTTTTACCCAAGAATTGGGATCTGACTTTGAAAAAATCTGACTCGTTAGCTACGGAAGATAAACTTCGTAAGGCCTCTTCAATTAAATCCTTTGGGATTTGCATGAGAGCATTATAGCCTTACTTTATCTACAATCTTTGAAAATGTTGTTGGGTCAGAATAAGCGATTCCAGATAGAATTTTTCTATCAAGCTTTATATCAGACTTTGAAAGGTTGTTTATAAACCTGCTATATGAGATCTCATGATCATTTAGTGCAGCTGATATTCTAGCAATCCACAAAGATCTAAAGGTTCTCTTCTTGTTTTTTCTATCTCTAAAAGCATATTGAAGCGATTTAATATTTGACTGTTTTGCAGTTTTATATAGCCTACTTCTCGCACCATAGTGGCCTTTTGTAGAGGAAAGAACTTTTTTATGTTTGGCTTTTGCTGTTACAGCTTTAGTTGTTCTTGGCATGATTATCTCTTAATTAACTAAAAGCTTAGATGCAATTTTTTTAGTTTCATCTTGCATCTTAATAAGCCCTCTATTGTGTCTTTTTCTCTTAGTGGTTTGCTTGGTTAAAATATGAGATCTGTTGGCACTTCTTCGCTTTAAGCCAGAACCCGTCTTTTTAAATCTCTTTTTAGCACTAGAGTGTGTTTTTAACTTATAACCCATAATAATTTTATTTCTTTTTGACTTTAGAAAGCACCATCAACAGTTGTCTACCTTCCAGTGAAGGCTCTTGGTCAACTTGAGCAACATCACTTAAGTCATCTTTAATTCGATTAAGCAGCTCAAGACCTAGATTAGAGTTTAAAATCTCACGCCCCCTAAATCGGACGCTAATTTTAGTCTTATCTCCGTCAATAATAAAGTTTTTTATCTTTTTTAATTTAATGTTGTAATCACCAACATCTGTAGAGGGCCTGAATTTAATCTCTTTTAAGGACTGTTTTCTCTGTTTTTTCGCGCCCCCTTGATTTTTCTTCTTTTCAAATTGGAATTTACCGTAATCTAATAATTTGCATACGGTTGGATTTGCGCCATATGGTGATACTTGAACGAGATCAATGTTTTTTGCTTTTGCTTTATCGAGCGCTTCCCCAATCATGACGATCCCAAGCTTTTCACCGCTATCATCAATTAACATAACTTCATCAGCCCTAATCTTTTCATTGATAGGCATGAAGTTTTTCTTTTGCGAAGCTATAGTACTATCTCCAACAGAATCTAAAGAATAAAATCAAAATTAATAATAGAAATAGTCAAACTAGGATGTTTGTTTTACAAGAATTTGCGACATAGATGGTGAATTTTATATAAATTTATTGATAAAACAACAATAATTCCTAAATACTATATACAAAAACTTTTTTCGAAATTACATTTTTATAACAAAAATACTTACAATCCTGTTCACTTATAATGAATAAGCTATGACTGATAATATCGACCAAAATGAAGTTCAAAAATTTGCAGCCATTGCGGAACAATGGTGGGATCCCACTGGTGATTTCAAACCCTTGCATGTGATTAATCCAATCAGAGCAGAATATATCTCCAATAAAATTGATCTTAAGGGCAAAAAAGTTTTGGATGTTGGATGTGGAGGCGGTCTTCTTGCTGAAGCGTTATTTGATGCGGGAGCTGAGGTTTCAGCAATAGATGTAACAGAAAGAAATATTGAAGTAGCAAAACATCATGCTAATGCTCACAAAAAAAATATTTCATACCATCTCACAGATACGAAAAGTTTTTCAAATAATCATAAAAACTACTTTGATATTGTGACCTGTCTTGAGGTTTTGGAGCACGTGCCTGACCCATCAGTTTTAATAAACGAATGCTCCTCTATGCTCAAAAGAGATGGGTCCTTGTTCCTTTCAACAATCAATAAAAATCCACGATCTTTTGTAACAGCAATTTTTGGAGCCGAATACCTCTTTCAATTGTTGCCTAAAGGCACTCATGAATATGCAAAATTTATAAAACCTTATGAACTAGAGTCATATATGACTTCAGCAAATGTAAGGCTTATGGAAAGCAAGGGTCTTTTTTATAACCCCCTCTTTCATAGTGCAACACTAAATAATGATTTAGGTGTTAACTATATGATGCATGGTGTGAAAGTTGATTAAAGGATTGCTCTTTGATTTGGATGGCACCTTGCTTGATTCTGCTCCAGACTTTGTTTATTGCTTAAATTCTCTTTTAGAAAAATATCAAAAGTCTCCAACAGATGCAGATTTAATAAGATCTTATGTTTCTGATGGAAGCGCAATGTTAGTCAAGCTTGGATTTAAAATTGAGGAGGATCATCCTGAATTTGAAAAATTAAAAAAAGAATTTCTAGATTCTTATAAAAATAACCTTGGCAAGTTTTCAAATTTATTTTCTGGTGCTTCGGAATTGATAGAAAAAATTAAGCTCAATAATTTGAAATGGGGAATCGTAACTAACAAACCATATGTATATGCCTCTAAAATTATTGAAGAAATCCCTGATCTATCATCCTGTATGACCTTGGTTTGTCCAGATCATTTAAAAAAAGCTAAACCCAGTCCTGAAGGAATATTGTTAGCATGCAATCAACTTAACCTTAATCCGAAGGAAGTGATTTATTTTGGAGATCACCAAAAGGATTTAATGGCTTCTAGAGCAGCAGGAACTCTTACCGCAGCATGCACTTATGGGTATGCATTAAAATCATCTGACCTTGAGAATGATGATATTGAAGTTAGAAATTTATTAGAGTTTTCAAAAACTAATTTTAAATCGCTCGATGAACACGCTTGAAAATAAAAATATTCTGATCACTGGTGCCACTAGAGGAATAGGCAATAAGCTAGCAACTCATTTTGCTTCTCAAAGAGCTAACATAGTTTTACTAGCAAGCAATGAGGAGAGTATTAATAAGACCTATGATGGATTGGTGTCAATTAATCCAAAAGGTAAGCATCTTATTATTTGCTGTGATTTAAGCAACTTAGATGCTTCTCATTACGATGAAATTAAATTAAATATTGAAGAAAACTATGATGAACTTCACGGCCTTGTGCTAAATGCAGCAATTTTAGGCAAGATGAGTGCCTTGAGTGATTATGATTTAGAAACTTGGAACAAGGTAATGAATGTAAACCTCACTTCGCAGTTTATGCTAGCAAAGACCATGCTACCAATTTTAACTAACTCTCAAAAAGCTAGAATTATTTTTACGTCTTCTGGTGTGGCTGATTATGGTAAGGCTTTTTGGGGAGCATATTCGGTAAGCAAGTTTGCTGTGAAGGGATTAGCTGAAATATTTCGAGATGAACTCGAAAATATTCATGATCTAAAGATATTTAATTTTGATCCGGGTGCATCTCCAACGGATATGAGGTCAACTGCATATCCTGGCGAAGACCCAAATGACCTTAAATCACTAGATGATCTAATGCCTTGTTATGACTGGTTTTTCTCAAAGGATAGTGACGCCGCAACTGAACATTACTTTAGATATTCAGAATTAATCAAGACTATCCCATAGGTTCAAACTCAGGTAGGAATTAAAGGGTTTGTAAGTCTCCTCAATACTTTCTAAGGTCTCATTTGGAAAAAAATTATTGCATGCCCTTTTTATGCCTAAATCTCCTTTGGGCAATATATCGACATCGCCTAAGAAAAACATTTTTGCCATATCTACTGTCCAAGGCCCTATCCCCTTATAAGAAATTAATAAATTAGTGAATTCCTCTGCCCCAATGGTTTTGTAACAATTTTTTTTCTTTTGTAATGTATTAGAAATTAAAATATTTTTTACATATTCACATTTTTTTTGAGAGAGTCCACTATCCCTAAGATCATTCTCTAAGTTCCTATTTTGTAATGGGTGATTGATGATAAATTTCTCTGCTCGCTTCCATATAGTTTTTGCAGCTTTTGTAGAGAGTTGTTGTCCTACAATAGTCTTTGATAAATAGACTGATAATTCTCCATTAAATACTTTGAGTTGTTTTGGAGGGCTGCTTTTTAAAAAATTTAAAAAACTAGAGTGGTTATTTTTTTTGGAAATCTTTAATAAATCCGAATGAATTTTCTTATATTCCATTTTCAATGATTTGGTCGACTTCATTTGAGGTAAATTCTTTTAACTGTCCTTCTTTTAAGTCCTTATCCAAAAATATCGAACCAAATCTGACACGCTTTAGTCTGCTGACCTGTAATCCATGATAATCAAAAAGATTTCTTACTTCTCTATTTTTCCCTGACTGTAAACATACAGTAAACCATTGATTAGATGATTGCTTCACCCCCGGGACAATATCTGTTAACTGCAATTTTTTATCATCAATATTTATTCCTGTTAGCATGG
>CACMYW010000003.1:0-56155 GCA_902617955.1 uncultured SAR86 cluster bacterium | reverse complement strand
GGAGCGCCTTCACCTCCAAGGGCAATATGAGAATTCCTAAAATCAGACACGACAGGCATACCTAATGCATGAGAAATATAATTTGGGTTGCCAAGCTGTATTGAGAAGGGATGATTAGATTTGGGTGCATGCCATATAGTTTGCCCTGATAAGCCTATACCTTTAATTCTTGAGTGCTTGATAGAATTTTTTCTTATAAGTCCTTGAATACTTTTTAGAAAATAACGGGTACATAATTGATTAATTTCACCGAAATCTTGCGCAGTTGCACTTTTGCCTGCGGCGAGGTCAAGAATTTTCATCTGATCTTTTGAAGAAATTTTGATACTTATGAGTCAAATATCAGTAACAATTTTGATATGATTGCTATATCAGATGGTATCTTTTCTTCAGAAGATTTGCCCTCATTCTTAAATATGTTGAATAAGTCATGAATCGTAATAAATCAGATGCTCTTTTCAAAGAGGCGCAGTTGCTGATGCCCGGAGGAGTGAATTCTCCAGTAAGAGCTTTCAAAAATGTTAACTCGAAACCAGTTTTTTTTAAGAGCGCTAATGGACCATATTTAATTGATGAAGATGAAAATCAATATATAGATTTTATTGGGTCCTGGGGACCAATGATATTAGGACACAGCAATCCTATTATCGTTAAGGCCATCAACGAACAGCTAAAAAATGGGACAAGTTTTGGAGCACCAACAAAACTAGAGAACCAAATGGCTTCCCTGATTAAGGAAAGCATTGGCTCTATTGAGAGAATCAGGATGGTTAATTCTGGTACTGAAGCAACAATGAGCTGCATAAGGTTAGCAAGGGGATATACGAACAGGAATACCATTATCAAATTTGATGGTTGTTACCATGGGCATGTTGATTCATTGCTTGTAAAAGCAGGCTCAGGTGTATCTACTTTTGGCTTACCTGACTCTCCTGGAATCCCTGAGGAGCTTGCTAAATTCACTATCTCTATTCCTTACAATGATACTGAAGCATTTACTAAGACCTTTGATGAGGTGAAAGATGATCTTGCTGCGGTAATTGTTGAGCCAGTAGCTGGCAACATGGGTTTCATTAAAGGGCATACTGAATTCTTAAATGTTCTAAGAGAAAAAACTCATCAAAATAATTCGGTTCTAATTTTTGACGAAGTAATGTCGGGGTTCAGGGTCAGTCTTGGAGGTGCGCAATTAATGTATAACATTCAACCTGACTTGACTGCGCTTGGTAAGATTATTGGTGGAGGTCTTCCTGTTGGTGCATTTGGTGGTAATGCAGATATTATGAAATATCTTGCTCCTGAAGGCCCTGTTTATCAAGCAGGTACACTTTCGGGTAATCCGCTTGCAATGTCGGCAGGTATAGCTTTAATCTCTGAGCTTCAAAAAACTAACCCATACGAAGAATTAGAATTAACGATTAAAAACTTCTTAAATGCCATCTCTAAAAGCTTAGAAACTAAGGATATTGATTTTGCTTATAATGCTTCTGGCGGAATGTTTGGTTTCTTTTTCTCAAAAAAACTGCCTGAAAATTTTGAAGATGTATGCGCAACAAATTCAAAAGTTTTCCAAAAATTCTTTATAAAATCTTTGAGTAAAGGTATTTACTTTGCGCCTTCAAAATTTGAAGCTGGATTTTTATCAACCACGCATATAGACGAAGTAATGCAATCTGCATCCCAAAAAGTTTTAGATGCAATAGAGGAATTATAAAGATGAAATATGACATAACTGCGATTGGAAATGCATTGGTTGATACCCAATTTAAAGTATCACATGAATTCATTGCTGAAGTTGGCCTAGAAATTGATCAAATGAATCTATCAAATGCTGAGGAGCATGCTCCAATTATTGATAAGTTAAAAAAAGAGAATGCGGAATCCGTTTCTGATTGTGGAGGCTCAGCAACAAACACATTGGTAGCTGCAACTCATTTTGGTGCTAAATGTTTTCATACTTGCGTGGTTGCCGATGATGAAGATGGTCATAGCTACCTTGCAAACCTTAAAAATATTGGTGTTAACCATAATTTTAAAATGCGGGATGCTGATGAAGTCCCAACAGGTAAATGTTTAATCTTGGTTACAGCAGATGCAAAAAGAACTATGTCGACAGCCCTCAATGTGAGTGCGCTTATGCGAATGGATGATATTGATTTTGTAGCGATGCTTGATACCGATATTCTTTACGTTGAAGGCTATATGGTGTCGAGTGATGAAAACTATTCTGTCACCCTTGAGCTCTTGAAAAGAGCGTCCGAAAAAAATGTAAAAATTGCCCTATCACTTTCAGATCCAGGCATTGTTATGGGATTTAGAGACAGATTTACCGAGCTAGAAAGTTTTGGAGTTGATTACATTTTTTGTAACGATGAAGAAGCTATGGCTTTTACATCAACTGAATCTATTGATTCGGCACTTGATGGTCTTACAAAAAAAGATTTTATTAGTATTGTTACAACAGGCTCCAAGGGGTGTTCAATTGTGAATAAAGATGAATTAATTCAAGTAAAAGCTGAAAGCATTAATGCGGTAGATACAAATGGAGCCGGCGATATGTTTGCAGGCTGTTTTTTGTATGCGCTCTCTCAGGGCAATTCTCTAAATGAATGTGGAAAATTTGCTAATTATGGAGCTTCTAAAATTGTTGAGACTTTTGGTCCAAGATTAACAGAATCTGGCTATCATGAGGTCCTAAAAAAATTATAAAAAACTAGCTTATTAAGTTCATTTCTGCTATTTTCTTCGCCCTTAAATAATTTGATTAATCTCAATAACTGAAAAACCAAAATGCCAACTAAAAAAAGTAAAAAAACAACAGCAAAGAAAACCTCAAATAAAAAAGCATCAACCAAGACAGTCAATAAAAAAGTGAAGGCTGCTCCCAAGAAAAAATCTACAGCGCCGAAGAAAATAACTAAAAAGAATACTGCAGCTAAGTCTAAAGCTCCGAAAAAGAAAGTAGCAAAATTATCTGTTGCAAAAAAGAAAAGAGTCTCTAAGAAAAAAGAACCCCAAATCTCGTCCTACAAGCCCAAAAAGAATGAGAAATATATGAGTGCTGCTATGAAGCGTCACTTTAATAAAGTTTTACTTAATTGGAGAGAGCACCTTAAAGAAGAAATGCAAAAAACTTTTGATCACCTTAAAAATAAAGGTGAAACTTTTGCAGATCCTGTTGATCGTGCTTCACAAGAAGAAGAGTTTGCCTTTGAATTAAGAACTAGGGATAGGGAAAGAAAACTTATCAAAAAGATTGTGAGCTCTTTAGAGCAAATTAAACAAGATGACTATGGATACTGTTATTCGTGTGGAATTGAGATTGGCTTAAAGAGACTAGAAGCGAGACCCACTGCCACGCATTGCATTGATTGCAAGACTCTAGATGAGATAAAAGAAAAACAACTAGGGGGATAATCAATCTCCAAAACTTTAATTTGAGCAACCCAAATAATTCATTTGTAAGTCCACCAAAAAAACTCCTCCAGAATAAATTTGATAAATTTGCTGAGGAGATCATCAAGCAATTACAAAAAAAAGGTCATGATGCTTACCTTGTTGGGGGATGCATTAGAGATCAGTTAATAGATATTCCAGCTAAAGATTTTGATGTAGCGACCAGTGCAACACCAGAGCAAATTAGAAAGATATTTAAAGCCTCACGAATTATTGGGAAAAGATTTAAGTTAGTTCATGTTTACAAGGGTAGCCAAGTTATCGAAGTTTCTACTTTCAGAGCATCCGGAGCAAAATCGAATCAAGAAAAAATTGTTAAGGACCAGCTAGGTAAAATTTTAAGGGATAACGTCTGGGGAACCATTGAGGAGGACTGTGAAAGAAGAGACTTTACAATTAATTCTCTTTACTTTGATCCCATTCAAAAAAAATTATTCGATAGACATCAAGGGGTGAATGATTCTTATAAGCGTAAAATAGTTTCTATCGGCGACCCCATGCTGCGCTTCGAAGAAGATCCTGTCAGAAGTTTAAGGGCTGTAAGATTTGCAACAAAGCTAAACTTTAAAATTGATAAACAAATAAAAGATGCAATTTATGAAAAAGGATATCTTTTGAGCAGCATATCCAATGCCAGAAGGTTTGATGAATTTAATAAAATATTTATGCACGGCAAAGCTCAACATAACTTTGAAAAACTGGAAACTTTCGACTTGTTAAAACATTTAGTGAGTCATGTCGGGCAGTCCAATAGCTATGGTTATCGATTGCAGATGTCAGCGCTTATTAATACTGATAACAGAATTCATGAAGGTAAATCAGTAACTCCTGGATTTCTTTTGGCAGCCATTTTATGGCCAAAGTTAATTGAAATAGCAACTGTTGAAGATTCGATTAGCACAAGAAGATTTTTTCCTAACATGGATAAAATTTTAAGAGACCAGCAAATCTTAACTGCTGTACCAAGGAGATTTTATACTTACATAAAAGATATTTGGTCATTGCAGTTGAGGCTTCAAAGTAGGATCAAAAATCAACCCTTTAAAGTACTACAACATCCAAGATTTAGAGCTGCATATGATTTGCTATTATTAAGAATTGAGGCCTCTAATTCTGAGAGTGAAATTGGTGATTGGTGGACAAAATTTCAATCATGCAACCGACAAACTAAACTTGAGATGATTAAAAGGCATCGAGAGAACTCATCAAACTCTAAAAAATTTGGCTTATCTGGAGAGTTGGGATAATCTTTGTAAGATAATTTTTTTACATTGATGGATTTAGCAATTCAGGAAGCTCCCATACCAAAGTTCATAGCAGTTGAAGGGCCTATTGGTGTTGGAAAGACAACCCTTGCTCATAAAATAGCGCAATCATTTAATTATGATGTATTTCTGGAAAAACCTGCAGAAAACCCTTTCTTGAACAGTTTTTATAAAAATCCTAGTCAATCTGCCCTGGCTGCACAACTTTTCTTTTTATTTCAGCGGATGCAACAAATTGAGGATCTTAAGCAACAAAGTTTGTTTGAGCCTGTTCGAGTTGCTGATTTTCTAATAGAAAAAGATAGGCTTTTTGCTGAGGTCACTTTATCTGATGAAGAGCTAGCACTGTACGACAAAGTTTATGAGCACACCACAATTGATGCCCCATCTCCAGACTTAGTGATATACCTTCAAGCTCCTGTTGAGGTTTTACTCGATAGAATTAATAAAAGAGGAAATCCTAATGAGAGGTATTTAACTGGTGAGTACCTTGAACGACTTAATGAAGCTTATTCAAAATTCTTTTTATACTATGAAAGTGCCCCGCTCCTCATAGTAAATGCTGCAGACATTAATCTTGAGGAAGATGGTAAGGATTATGAGATGCTCTTAGAAACTATTACCACAAATCCAAAGGGTAAAAACTTTATAAATCCTCATCCAACAATCCTTTAATGACTGATACAAAAGTCATTTCACCTGAAAGAGGTTTTACAAACCCGCATTTAAGCTCACTGGAAGAGTATAAAAGGCTGTATGAACAGTCCATCAATGATCCTGTTACTTTTTTTCAAAATGCCGCGATAGAAAATTTAGTGTGGAGCAAGCCGTTTACAACTACTTTTAACAATCAATTCAAAAATGCGAAATGGTTTGAGGATGGTGAGTTAAACATTGCTTATAACTGCATTGATAGACATCTAGAGCATCATCAAAATAAAACTGCTTTTATTTGGGAAGGCGATGATCCTGCTGAAAGCAAGAATATTTCTTATCAAGAATTACACGACCATGTATGTCGATTGGCTAATTTTATGAAAGATCTTGGAGTAAATAAGGGCGATAGAGTCTGCATCTACTTACCCATGATTCCCGAAGCAGTGTATTCAATGCTGGCTTGCGCTCGGATAGGCGCAGTTCATTCTGTGGTATTTGGAGGGTTCTCTGCTGAATCTCTTAAGGACAGGATTCTAGATGCTGACTGCTCATTAGTCATCACTGCTGACCAATCAGTTAGGGGAGGAAAGAAAACTAATCTCAAAAAAAATGTAGATACTGCATTAGATTCTTGTCCTGGAGTTAAAAATTGTATTGTTGTTCAAAGGACAGGTGAAAGTATTGAAATGGTTGCAGGCAGGGATCATTACTACAAAGAAAAGATTGCTCAATATGATCCGACTTGCGAATGTGTAGCAACTAATTCGGAGGATCCTCTTTTTATTCTCTATACATCTGGATCTACAGGGAAACCTAAAGGAGTCATGCATAGTGTTGGGGGATATCTGCTAGGAGCACACCTGAGTTTTAAATTTATATTTGGTTATCAGCAAGATGATATTTATTGGTGCACCGCAGATGTTGGCTGGATAACTGGGCATACTTATATTGTTTATGGACCGCTAAGTAATTGTGCAACCAGTGTTATTTTCGAAGGCGTGCCTACTTATCCTTCATCCTCAAGATGCTGGGAGATATGTGATAAGCATCAAGTAAATATTTTTTATACTGCGCCAACTGCGATTCGAGCATTAATGGCTCAAGGCGATAAACCTGTAAAGGATACATCTAGAAAATCTTTAAAATTGCTTGGTACTGTGGGTGAGCCCATCAATCCTGAGGCCTGGGATTGGTATTATAAAATTGTCGGAGAATCGCGTTGTCAAATTATTGATACCTGGTGGCAGACAGAGACTGGCTCTGTATTGATCTCACCCATTGCCGGAATTACACCTGTAAAACCAGGCTCAGCAACATTTCCTTTTTTTGGTGTTAAGCCAGGCTTAATGAATGATGAAGGTAATTTAATTGAAGGTGAAGGCTCAGGAAATCTTGTGATACAAAATTCTTGGCCAAGCCAAATAAGAACGGTTTATGGGGATCATCAAAGAATGATTGATACGTATTTTTCTGAGTATGAGGATATTTACTTTACCGGAGATGGTGCAAAGAGGGACAAAGATGGTTATTACTGGATAACAGGAAGGGTGGATGATGTCTTGAATGTTTCAGGTCATAGGCTTGGAACAGCTGAAATTGAAAGCGCCCTTGTGCTTCATCCGATTGTTGCTGAGGCTGCAGTTGTTGGGTTTGAGCACCCCATCAAAGGGCAAGGAATCTATGCATTTGTAACCCTGATGGTTGGGCAAAATTCAGACGATGATCTTGCTAATGAACTTTCAAAGTTTGTTGCCAATGAAATAAGTCCCATTGCTAAACCTGATCTAATTCAATGGTCACCCAATTTGCCTAAAACACGTTCAGGAAAAATAATGAGAAGGATTTTAAGAAAAATTGCAGCAGGTGAAACTCATGATCTGGGAGATACTTCTACCTTAGCTGAACCAGAGGTTGTTAAGAATTTAGTTGAGAATAAACTCTCTTTAAATCAAAACAGTAAATAAAGAAAAAACTCCTCCAAGCAGATAAAAGATTACAGAAAAATTTATCATTGAGTTTTGACCTAGTGCGTCAATTTCATTTCTCATTGAGTAAAATTTTTCAGCATTGAAAGCCAATATATAAAAACCCATGAAATGGATTGCTAGCAAAATAAAAAAAACCCAACTCATTGTTTCCAGCAATGCAAACATACAAAGGACCAAGAAACTGAGTTCATAACCAACATAGAATTTATGATTCGCTTTATTAAAAAAGAATCCAACGAGATCAAATTTACTATTATTAAGCCAAAGAAAAGTTAAGGCACTTAGTAAGTAGAAGCAGCCTAAAATAAATCCAAACATAACTAATTAAGTGACCAGATTTTTTTATCTCCACTCAAAACAGCTATGCCATCCTCTTCTAATTTTTCTAAATGTGCTGTGAGGCTCCACAGTGCAATCGGATGTAATTTTGGGTCAACGTCATCATAAACGAGCTTGACCAAATCATTGACATCACATGGAGATATTTTTTTTAGGCACTCATGAACCTTAGATTCTCTTTGAAGTCGATGATTGATAATCCAATCAATCACAGCGACTGGATCTTCAAGGTAATCTCCATGACCAGGTGCAATGTAATCAAATGCGTAGTCTTTGAGAAGTTTTAATGAAGACAGGTATTGCTTCATGTTCCCATCAGGCGGAGCAATCACTACTGTTGAACCGTTCATAATATGATCACCGGTAATTAACGTTGATGCATCGTGAACTAAATAACAAAGATGATTTGATGCGTGGCCAGGGGTATGAATGACCTCAATTTTATATTCTTCGCAGTCAATCACATCGCCATGACCTAAGACTTTATCTGGAGTAAAGGTTTTGTCTTGATGTCCATCATCTTGCTCCACCATTAATCCATAGGAGGGAACATTTAAAATATCTTTTAATGGTCTCACTCCTGGTGAATGGTCCCTATGAGTATGAGTAACCAAAATCCTTGTTGCTTTTTCCCCTACCGTATTAGCAATTTCATTGATGTGTGTCTCAATGTTTGGGCCTGGATCAACAATAGTGATCTCTTCTTTACCTATCAGATAAGTATTTGTCCCACCGCCTGTAAACATACTTGCATTGGGTGCTGTAATCTTTTGAATTAATTTACTATGCATCTTCATATCCTTCATCATCAGGCAATAAACCGATCCAGTTTCCATCTCTCTTGAAAAACTTTGGCAGAATGGATTGAATATTGTCAACCTCATCTTTCAGGCCAGCGAAAGCATCAGCTACTGTTTTATAAGGCAGTAACAGAGAAAGGTTTTTGATTGTAGGCATGATCATATTAAAAGCACCTTCGCTGTTTGCTTTAAGTGCATCACTAGGTTTTATCCATACACTTTCGGTTAGCTCCCAGCCATCATGATCATTTTGTTGTGACTCATCTGTTTTTGTAAAAAAGAAACGGGTATCAAATCTTTTTTTCTCTACCTCAGGTGTTATCCAATGTGAGATTGGAACGATATTAGTAAAATCAAAATGGATATCGTTACTAAGACAAAAATCATAAAACGTTAATTTTTTATTATTGATCTGATCCCGAATGTTTTTTAATGCCTTTGGATCAAGGGATGCCGGCAATGATTTAGACATCAATATACCAACCTCTTCAAAACACTCCCTAACAACAGCAATCATATAAGCAAGGCCATCTTTTTCAACTTTTAACATTGATGAAGCTGATCGATCATCAAGATCATCGCTCATTTGATAAATTTCTGACAAATAATCCTCTGGATCAAGAGTGCCTCCTGGGAATACATGCAAATCACCAAATGCTGAGTTTGTACTTCTTTTAACCATCAATACCTCAGGGCCCTTTAATGAATCCCTTGCTAAGACTATGGTTGCCGCAGGTCTGATCAATTGCATAATTCGTTTAGTCAGCCATTATCTATTAGAATGCATCTAATGAAAATATCCGACTCGCTTAAGGAGGACATTGCAGATGCTCCGAACTGGTTTCATCAAGCAATTGAGGCAAAATTAGAACAAAAAAAATATGCTTTTAATGGTCATGAGGTTGCCTATCAGAAATGGGATATTGATGACGAAGAACAGCTAACTGTTTTAATTCATGGGACCGGCGCACATAGTAAATGGTGGGACCCCATTGCACCATTGCTCAAATCAAAAGGCACGATTATTGCCCCAGAACTTCCGGGCATGGGAGATACCAGTCATTTTGATAAATATGACTTTGAGTTATTTAAAGATGCTGTTCTTGGCGTTATTGATAGCGAAGGAATGTTAAAACGGAAAATTTTTTTAGTTGGTCATTCCCTTGGAGGGCATCTAGCTGCATACATTGCATCTGAAATGCCAGAACTTGTTAGTGGTTTAATCATCATCGACAGCCCAATAAGACCTCCTGACTATGATTACGATAAGCACATAAGTAGTGGTCCGTTAAGACCCATAAAATATTACTCATCAAAAAGAGAAATTCTTTCTCGTTTTAGGCTAATGCCACCCCAAGAATGTAAAAATGATTGGTATTTAAGATTTATTGCTGAATTTTCAATCAAAGAAACAAGCGATGGATGGCGATGGAAATTTGATGACAGATTATTTAGATCATTAAAACGACTGGATGGATATGGGTTTTCATTTTCCTGTCCTGCATTATTTATTTCTGGAAGCGACAGCTTGCTCTTAGGATCAAAGATAATGAAATATATGCAAAGTGCTTTCAGCGAAATAATGGAATTTAAAGTTATCAAAGATGCGGCTCATCACGTATTGGTAGACAAGCCTCTTGAGCTTGCAGAATTAATCAATATGGAGCTAAAAAAATGGAATTAATTTTTGGTGTATTACTAATTGCTCTTGGCGTTAGCCTTCCGTTGTTTTATAAGTTTTGGCAAAAGGCCGTGATTCGAACCCTTGCCTCAAATTATCTGAAGATGCTTGGTCTTTTTGGTGTCATTATTGGCGGGATTTTCTTATATTTTGGAATTCCTGAAAGTCCTATTTATTACCAACCATGGAATTACATCGTTATTTTAATTGGCATTTTGAGTATTTTCAGGGGCCTATTATTTTTATTTTTCAGTGATTGGGCCAAAACAGCTGCATTAGATCATTTCAAAAAATTTATGATCTTCGGCACTCTTTTTCTCTTTGCAATAGGCACGGTTCTTCTTTTAGAAAGTGCAAGAGATAAAACCCCGTTTGAGCCATTGGTTGGATGTGAAAGCAATGATGAGATTCAAGTTGTTTGCGGTTTTAAAAATCCTGAGGACCTAGTAATAATTCCAGATGGAAGTGGGCTCATCGTATCCGAATACGGTGGACAAAAACCAATTCAAGAAGAAGGGGTAGGCAAAATTAGTTTGCTAAACCTTAAAACCTTGAAGAAAGAAAAAATCGATATTTTATACGGTAGCAATGAATGGGGGGATGAGAAGTGCTTACGTAAAGATTCAGATCTGATAGGTCCCCATGGCATTGACCTCGTTAAACGTAAAGATGGTCAATATCAGTTAGCGGTTGTTTCTCATCTACCTGATGAGCGGATCGAAATGTATAAGCTTTTCAAAGAAGATCAGACTTGGAACCTTGAATGGAAGGGCTGTGTTTCAACAGAAAATAAATACTACTTGAATGATGTGAGTTTGACTGATTCAGGATCATTTTATGCAACGCATATGTTTCCTAGAAATTTTAGTATGGAGAAATGGATTCTTGCATATTATTTTAAATTTAATACGGGTTTTGTAATTAAATGGGAAAAGAAAAATGGATTTACAGAACTTAGATATACTTCAGGAGCATACCCTAACGGCCTAAGCTATGATCCAGAAAAAAATTATTTGGCTGTAAATTATAATCTGGGTGATTCAACTTCGTTATATGACCTAGAAAGTAAACAGCATTTAGCTTCTCATAAAACAAACTCTCCTGATAACATTGTTCTCCAAGACAATGATTATTGGGTTGTCTCTCATGATTCAAATATTTATGACTATGCTCGATGCGGCCTTAATGAAAACTGTACCTTGCCATGGTCAATTTCAATCCTAAATAGGAATACACTGGATCTAAAAAATAGAATCTCTTTTAAGAATACAAATATGGGTCCAGGGACAGTTGCTCTTATGGAAAATGAGAGAGTTTGGCTGGGTTCATTTAGATCTAATCGCCTTGGCTATATAACTCAATAGTCTTGAAAAAACTCTATTTCCCATCTCAGATATATGATTTTGAAAAATCATTATTTGCATCAGGCATTGATGAATTAGGTCTAATGAAGGATGCTGCAAATGCTGCAGCAAAATGGATAATTAGTAATCTCAAACAGGAAAGTTTCATTATTCTTGTTGGTCCTGGCAATAATGGTGGTGATGGGATCTATATAGGTAAATATTTAATTGATTATGGTTATAAGGTTTATTTTTTAAGGGTTCTACAAGAAAAAACTAAATCCAACCTCACTATGGTGGCTGAAAAAGATATAGAAAATCACTTGATTGCATTAGTTGATCTGGATGATTTCAATAAACAGGAAACTGTCATTGTGGACGCCATGCTTGGAATTGGTGGCAGAGAAACTATTTCGAATGAAATCAAATCAGTAATTAAAATAGCAAATACATTCAAACATAAGATTGCCATTGATGCCCCTACTGGCTTAAATGTATCAAGTGGTAAGGCATCAGAAGAAACTTTTCTAGCAACAAATACACTGACTTTTTTTGGATATAAAATTGGGCAAATTCTTGATCCTGGAAAAAATTTCACTGGTAAAATGGAATTACTTAAATTAAATAAAAATATAGATGAAGAGATGAGAGAAGCTGCCAATTTATTTTCATTTGAAGATGTGAAAGACCTTTTACCAAAACGAAAGTTAGATTCTCATAAAGGCATGTTTGGAAAGATAGCTATCTTAGCAGGCGATGCAGGGTATGAGGGTGCTGGAATACTTGCAAGTGCAGGAGCTCTGTCTGTTGGAGCTGGACTTGTAAGGCTTTTAAGTCAGGAGAGCGCCGTTACCCCTGCGCTATCATATCTTCCAGAACTTATGGTTTCTGGATCTGATAATCCACAAGATTTTAAAGACGATATTAAAAGTGCCGAAGTAATCGTTTGCGGTCCTGGATTTAAAGACAGCTATTGGTCAGAACAACTATTGTATATGGCAATTGAATCAGCAAAAGAAAACAATCAAACCTTGATCATGGATGCTGGGGCATTAAGGCTCTTATGCAATAAGCCATTTCAAGATACAGACCTTCCTTCTAAATTAATCCTAACACCACATCCAGGTGAGGCAGCAGCTCTGTTAAACTTATCCACTGAAGAAATTCAAGAAAACAGACTCTCTGCATCAACCAATCTAGCAACAAAATTTAAGGCATCAATTGTTCTCAAAGGCCATCAGACCGTTATTTCAAGTAATGCTAATTATATCTGTAATGAGGGCTCTCCAGCCCTATCAATTCCCGGATCAGGAGACATCCTTGCGGGCATAATTGCAGGTCTAATTGGTAACAAGCTGGATTCATTAAATGCAATTAAACTTGGTGTAGCTGTTCATGGAAGATCTGGCACCGAGTATTCAAAAAATTTTGGCGATAGAGGTTTAGATGCTAAAACACTGATTGGGCTGATAAAAAAGAACATTAATTAGTTTTCCTATGAATATTTTGCTTGAGGATGAATCTGCTTCAATTGAACTTGGACGATTATTGTCAGATGCATTGCGATCCGCTGATGAAGAAAAATTTGAAATCCATTTAGAAGGTAACCTTGGAGCGGGCAAAACAACCATTGCACGCTCATTGATAAATGGTCTTGGCTGGCAGGGTAAAGTTAAAAGTCCAACCTACACAATTTATGAAGAATACCAAGTCAAAGATTTTCTTTGTAAACACATTGACCTATACAGAATTGATAATCAGGAAGATGTAGATATGTTAGATCTTGAGACGGTTTCTGAAAAAAAATTATTAATCTTGATTGAGTGGCCGGAGAATTTACCTAACAAAAGAAAATTTGATTTAAAAATTTCTATTGTGCATAAAAATGAATCTCGATTAGTTAAACTTTCAGGCACAGCTAGTAAAATAATAAAAATTATTGAATCTAATCATGCATAAAGTTTTCTTTTCACTTGTATTTTTTTTGTGTCTATTTACGCCTCTCGGTGCAAACTCACTAAATTTTGAAAACATAAAAGAACTACCCAATGGTGATATAAGAATTTCATTCAAGCTTCAAAAAGTTGCCTTAATTAATGCCTATGCCCTAGATGACCCATCAAGAATTGTTATTGATGTTCGAGATACCAAGGTAAGTTCATTTTCAGAAGAAAATAACCTTGGGCCATTAAAGCTTGTAAGAGCATCAGATCAAAATAACCTCTCTCGGATTGTAATTGATCTTAATGAGTCTGTTTATTGGAAAAAGCCATGGCAGATTAAATCTAAAGACCACGTCAAATTAATACTGGAAATTAAGCAATCGCAAAAAATCAAAAAAAATACGCGCGATATTTTAATTGCAATTGATGCTGGCCATGGGGGAAAGGATCCTGGATCGGTTGGAACCAACATTCTTGAAAAAGACGTAACTTTGATGATTGCCAAAGAGCTTGAGAGAACTCTAAGGGATACCCAAGGTTATAAGCCAATCATGATTAGATCTACAGATGAATTTGTAAATTTAGATGATCGCTATCAAAAAGCAAGAGAATTAGGAGCAGATCTTTTTGTTTCTATTCATGCTGATGGCTTTCGACTCTCAAGAGTAAAGGGGGCATCAGTGTATGTATGGTCTGAAGAAGCCTCATCGATTACAGCAGAGAATTTGTCAAAAGCTAAGCTTGTTGCAGATAGCTCAATAAAGTCAAAGGTTGGAAGGCTTGATTTCCAAGACTTTGATGAGGACGCTGCCAGAGCAATATATCAGCTAGCTTATGAGGCTAAAATTGAAAATAGTATAATTCTTGGTGAAAAGATATTAGAGCAATTAAAAAGAGATCCTTTCACACACATGCATAAACCAAATATTGAATTTGCTGACTTTAGAGTTTTAAAATCAATAGATATCCCATCTGTTTTAGTTGAATCTGGATTCATAACTAACCCTGACGATTCTAGGAGATTATCAAAAAAACCTGGCAGAAGAATGATTGCAAGAAGTATATTTCTTGGAATTCATGAATATTTCAAAGTTAAGCCAAAACCTAATACCATTATGGATCCCTTACCCGAATTCTTGACATATACCATCCAAAAAGGAGATGTTATTTCTGAAATTGCAATTCGTTTTGGGGTAACCGTCAACGAAGTGATTAAATGGAACGAATTAGATCCATCTAGTATATTTCCGGGTCAAAAAATTAAAATCTATATCTGATGAAGTGGACAAATAACAAAACAATTTTGATAACGGGTGCTACAAACGGTATTGGCAAAGCTGCCGCAATAAAGTTTGCTGAATCAGCAAAATCAATTGCTTTTACCTATCGCAATGAAGAGCTGGCTGAAGATTTAAAAAATGAAATGCAAAAAATTAACCCAAATCTTTCAATCAATAGTTTCTTTTGTGATTTTTCTGTTCAAGACTCTATTCGAAAATGTGCTGATAAAATTAAAAATGACCTTAAAGCAATAGATTTGCTTATCAATAATGCAGGAGTGGTGAATACCGAATACAGTGAAACCATTGATGGAATTGAAAATACATTTGCGGTCAATCATTTGGGGTACTTTCTTTTTACAAACCTATTGCTAGATCTTGTTAAGAAGGAAAGTGAATCAAGAATCATCAATGTTTCTTCAGCAGCACATCATTTTGTAAAAGGAATGCAGTGGGATGACATAAATTATAAAGATGACTTTAAAATGGGGCTAAAAGCTTATGGTCAATCAAAACTTGGAAACATTCTTTTTACAAAGCAATTGGCGAAGAAACTTCAAAAAGATGGCGTTACTGTCAATGCAATTCATCCAGGCGGAGTTAATACCTCATTGGGCAATCAAAATAATTCACTCTTAGGAAGAGTATTGAAAATAATTTTAAAGCCATTTTTTAGATCACCTCTCAAAGGTGCAAATACAATAATTTATCTGGCTGAGATAGACGGTCTCAGTATTACTGGAGCTTACTGGGTGGATGGAAGAGTTGCCAAAACATCACACTACTCAAAGAATGAAGCGGAAGCAGAAAAATTGTGGAGGCTATCTGAAAAACTTGTTAATCAAGAATTTGATATCTAACTAAAAGTTCAAAGGGTCAATTTCCACTTTCCATCTCACGCTACTTGATTTTGCTAATTGACCAATTCTTTTTTCCAATTGATTTAAAGCATTATGGAGTACCGTTCTTTTGTTAGCTTGCAATAGAACATAATGAAAATATCGTCCTCTAACTTTAAATATCGATGCTGGCATCGGTCCATAAAAATCACATCCTGGTAATTCAAAATTTTTTAAAATAGCTTCTAAAAAGTTAATATTTTTTTGAATCACAGTTGATGAAGATTTTAAAAGAGCTTGATAAGCGTAAGGCGGTTGGCTCTGCTTTTTTCTTTCTGTTAATAGATCCATAGCAAATGGCATATATGTTCCCGATTTAAGTTTCTTTAATAAAGGATGATCAGGATACCTGGTCTGAACAAGGACTACTGCTTTAGTTTCCAACCTTCCTGCTCTCCCACTAACTTGAATTAATTGTTGGCCAAGATCTTCTATTGCTGATGGATTAATACTGGTTAACCCTGCGTCAATATTCATGACGATTACTGTTTTTAATTTCTTAAAATCGTGTCCTTTGATGAGCATTTGAGTGCCAACAATTACGCCCTGATTGGCATCATTAATGTTTTTTAATAGCTCAGTTAAAGTGCCCTTTTTTTTAGTTGTATCACTGTCAAATCTATAAACCTCGCTCCTATCAATCGGGGTATTGTCTTGTAAGTATTTCGATATACTCTCAGTGGCATAGCCTACTCCTCCAAGCTCACTATTCCCACAATCGGGGCATAGCTCAGGTATTCCATATGCAGAATCACATCTGTGGCATATCAATCGATTTTTCTCATGATGGAATACCATGTTGGTTTCACAATTATTACATCTCGCAACCCAGTCACATTCACTGCATCGATATTCAGGTGCAAATCCTCGCCGATTAATAAATACCATGCTTAGTACTTGGCTCGCATAATCATCTAAGATGGCTTTTTGACCAATCTCAGAAATCCCGCCTTTTAAATTATTAGTATTGATGTCTACAAAAGTTAATTTAGGTGGCGATGATTGATTAAACCTTTCAAGCAACTCTGTTTTTTTAAATTTCTTATCTTCAACCTGACGCAAGATACTCAAAGATGGGGTAGCAGAGCCTAAAATTATTGGTATCTTTAGATCGCTAGCTCTTTTGATTGCTACATCACGAGCTGAATAACTAAGGCCCTCAACTTGTTTATAAGAATGATCATGCTCTTCATCAACAATAATTAGACCAAGGTTTTTTAGTGGCATTAAAACAGAAGATCGAGTTCCAATAATAATTTTTTTATTACCATTTCTAGCATCCCTCCAAACCTTCCATCTATTTAAGTTGGTAATTCCAGAATGGTAGTAAGCTACCAACTCTCCAAAAATTTTCTTTAACCTCTTTACCATTTGCGGAGCTAGAGAAATTTCAGGAATAAGCATTAATACAGATTGATTGGTCTTAAGTTGTTCTTGAATTAATTTAATGTAGATCTCAGTTTTGCCAGAACCCGTCACACCATACAGAAGGCAGGGATCAAAACCTTTTAATTGTTTTAAAGCTAAAAATACTTTTTCTTGATGTGAGGTTAAATCTAAATTAAAGTGCGGCACTGCCTCACTTACTAGATCATTGTTTTGGAGTTCAACTGCATTAGCTTTTCTTAGGTAGGGGGGCATAAAGTTATCGATGACTTGCCCAATTGGAAAGTGATAATAGTCTGATATCCAATGCAGCAATGCCAATTCATTGGTATTAAAAATTTCAAAGTCATCAAAAATCTTTTTTATTTTTAAGGTCTTAAATGCAGGCTTATCAACTTTTTTTATTACAACACCAATTCTTTCTCTGTTGGAGAAATCAACCAGTACTCTAAATCCAATTTCTAGCCCAATATCTGACGAATAAGTAAATGTTCCTTGAACAGCAAGTGGTAAAGAGATGTTATAAAAAAATTTACTCATTTATCTTTGTAAAGCCATCAGGTTTTGATATAGTGCTCATCCTTAGAAACTAATTTTATTATGAAAGCAGATATACATCCTGAATACAGAGAAGTTTTATTCCATGATTCTGGTGCTGATAAGTACTTTCTCATACCTTCAACATTAGAAACTAGTGAAACAAGGGAGTATGAAGGCAAAACTTATCCATATTATCCTCTTGATATTTCATCTGCATCTCATCCTTTTTACACCGGCACTCAAAGGATTGTTGATACCGGCGGTCGTGTTCAAAGGTTTGAAAAAAGGTTTGGAAAGAAATAAATTTTCTAACCAACCCCTGAGCTACCAAATCCCTTTACTCCTCTTTTTGATTCTTTAAATGCATCAACGATGTTAAATTTTGCTTGGATTACAGGAACTATAAGCATTTGGGCTATCCTATCTCCAGAGTTAATCTCAAAGTCTTTATCAGATCTATTCCAGGCTGGTACCTTGAGTTCACCTTGATAATCAGAGTCAATCAAGCCCACTAGGTTTCCTAAAACAAGCCCGTGTTTAAATCCTAACCCTGATCTCGGTATTACGATCGCTGCCAAGCTTGGATCATTAATATGCATTGCAAATCCTAAAGGAATCAAAAAAGTCTCATTAGATTTTATTTTAATGGGTTCATTGAGGCACGCTCTTAGATCCATACCTGCTGATCCTTCGGTGGCATATTCAGGTAAAGCAATTTCGGTTCCAAGTTTGGGGTCAATAATTTTTATTTCAATTTCCATAATTATTTTTTTGGTTTTTCAAAATTAATCAATTTATTTTGATGTTTTCTTAGTTTATCCCATGAATCCACAATTTTTATTTGTGCCAGCGTGCAAGTAGGGAATTTATCCATTGTCTGATTTACTAGCAGTTCAGTCATTAAGTGCATGGAGGGATTATGACCAATAATCATTACAGATGTAGTTTCTAAATTGATTTGAGAAAGAATCTCTATTAAATTCCCAACGCTTGAGTGATAAATACTATCAATAAATTTATGATCTAATGCAAAATTAGAAATGCTTTGGATAATATCAAACGTTTCTTTTGTTCGAGCACTGGGGCTACATAATACATGATCTATTTTGAGCTTTTTTTCAAAAAATGATTCTCCAAGATCCATGGCGTTTCTTCTGCCACGATTATTTAATGGTCTATCAAAATCACTAAGATGATTGCTTGCCCAAGATGACTTAGCATGACGTAATAAAAATAATTGATTCACTTAGTTATTCTATCTTGCTTATAACCCCTTCGTACTTTAAAATCGCTTGCCTATGAGTAAAGTATGTCAAGTAACAGGCAAAATGCCTCAGTCTGGAAATCATGTTTCGCACGCTAATAATCGCGCGAAAAGAAAGTTTATGCCTAATTTACATACCCACAGATTCTGGGTTGAATCTGAAAATAGATTTGTTTCCTTAAAAGTCTCTGCTAAGGGTATGAGGATTATTGATAAGAAAGGTATCAGTGCCGTTCTTAAAGATATCCGAGCCAGAGGCGAAAAAGTTTAATTAATAAACTACTGCTTCATTAAAATCTTTAGGCCCTCCGAGCATCTCTCTATCACTTCTCGGTTGAGTTCCATCTGGGTTTGTAATTCCTAGCTCTTTACCAACTTCTGCTGCAATAAGTGTTTTGCCACTATGCTGCATTTTATTTTCCTGATCGTAAAACGCTCTAATGACTTTTCCTGCAAAAGCTTGGGAAGCGGCTCCTTTTAGAAATTCAGCATATTGTTCATCCATATTTTTACTAACTTTTTCAGTTTTTTCATCCAGAACAATACCTGACCAAAGTGAAATGGAACATACATCATGATCTTTAAAATCAAAAGCCATATCAAACGCCATTTTGTCTATTCCTGCTTTTTGAGCTCCATAAATTGGGCCATGCATATAACAACTTGAGCCATGTGAAGAAATTTGAACAACCAGTGATTTGGATGTTTTTATCAACATTGATGCTAGCGCATGACTAAGAAAATAGTTTGACTTTAATCCAACTTCAATGACAGACCATAAATCTGTTGATTTTTCCCAAAAGGGCTTGGGTAAGACTAGGTCGTCATGTATTTGGCATGCAGCATGGATAAGCATATCGAGTCTGCCATATTTATCCTCAATAATTGATTGAATGTTTTGAATGTCTTTTTTTAGATTTAAGTCTGCTGGCAAAACATCACACTCTATACCTTGTTTTTCAATATTTGAGGCCGTATCAATCAAGCTTGAATTTATCTCAAAACCAAATTGGTTTACTGTGGTGCCAGAATCCACAGAGCGTCCAACACAAATAATTGTGTCACCGGGTTTCCCAACACTTTCAGCAATTCCTTTGCCCACTCCCCTGCTTGCCCCAGTAACCAGAATAACTTTTCCTTTATCTGTCATGATGTTTCCCACCTATGCTATAAAATATATTTATGATATATCTTGCATCAAAATCTCCACGAAGGGCAGAATTACTAAAAAAAATCAATGTAGAGTTTTTGTTACTTGAAGCAGAAATTGAAGAGAATCTCGTCTTAGAAGGTAGTCCAGCGTTTAATGCAGAGAAACTTGCAAAAGAGAAGTGTTCTCAAGGGATAAAAAATGCAATTGCTACCAATCTTGAAAATTACCCTGTATTAGCAGCGGATACCATTGTTGTTATGGGCAATAAGATATATGGCAAGCCTAAGTCATCAGACCATGCTTTTACGATGCTATCAGAACTCTCTGGACAAGTTCATGAAGTCATAACCGGTGTTTCAGTTGGTGCTTGGGATTCTGAAAAAGCAGATATAGCAACGATATCTGTATCTACATTCGTAGAATTTGGAGATATTTCAGCCATTGAGCTTAAAGAATACAGTGAAACTGATGAACCCCTCGATAAGGCTGGAGCATATGCAATTCAAGGTTATGCAGAAAAGTTTATAAAAGGAATAAAGGGAAGTTATTCGAATGTCGTTGGCTTGCCGCTATTTGAAGCACTTAAACTTCTAAAACAGTTTCAATTATAGTCCGCTTTCCTGGCTGCTAAGACAGCCTGTCTTTGCAATACTCCTAATTGATGAACCGGCATAGTATCTTCTTTGAAATTGCCCCATGATTTTAATATTGGGTGAAGTTCTTGATCTTGAAGGACTGGATATTCAAGGTTTACGAAAGCATAATCTTTTTGCGCTTCTTTGCCTGACAACCATTCAAGCAATTTCACAGCTTCAGCTTTATTATTCGAAGTTTTCAACACACCGCCGCCTGAAATATTTACATGCACTCCAAATGATTCTTGATCAGGCCAGATAATTGAAAGATTGTTTCCAATTTGTTGGTCTATTAATCTGCCCAAATAGTACGAATTAACTATTGTTGCGTCACATTGACCTGATTGAACTGCCTTGAGTGCTAAGGTATCACTTGAAAATACCTTGGTGGCTAGATTGTTACTCCATCCAGATAAAATTTTGTGCGTTTCTTCTTCACTCAGCCTATAGAGCATGCTTGCAATTAGGGATTGATTGTAAACTTTTGCTGAAGTTCTAAGGCAAAGTCTATTTTTCCATTCTTTTTCAGCTAACTCATGATAGCTTTTTGGGGGTACTTGATTGCCTTTATCATTCACTACAATTGCTCTTATGCGTTTTGACAGCCCAAACCACTTTCCTTCCGGATCTCTAAAGTTCTTAGGAATGTTATTAGTTAGAATGCTGGAAGAAATTGGTTCGAAAATATTTGCTTGGCTGGCTTGCCACAAAACTCCTGCATCAACAGTGATGAATAGGTCGGCTGGAGAATTTATACCCTCCACTTCAATTCTCTCAAGAAGTTGCTGAGCATTTCCTGAAAGTAATACGATATCAATACCAGTCGCTTCTGTATATTTATCCAAAATAGGTTCTATTAATTGAGGCTGACGAGATGTATATACAGTGAGTGTATCTTGGTTAACACTTTGATCGCAGGATGTTAAGAATAAAGAGAAGACTAATATTTGAAAAAGTTTAAATAGGTTCATTGTTTAAAAAGTATTGATGAGAATGATAATCATTCTCATTTTAAGGTGCAAGCATTGGAATGCTTAAAATCTTATCTCTCCTATTGCATTTTTTATAAAAAATTTTTTCAATTGAGGAACATTATCTACCAGGCTAAGACCCCTATTTCTGACAAATCTTAAATAAAGATTGTCTGCTTTGAATAAACCGTTGAGGAGATTAATGCCCGACAACATAGACTTGTTGATTGTTCTTCGTCTGATTTCATATCTTTTAAGAACAGCGATATCTCCAAACGAAAGATTTGCATTTCTAGCTTTGACAAGTTCTTCTAAAAGAACACTTGCATCTGCAATACCGAGATTGAGTCCTTGCCCTGCAAGGGGGTGGATTGAATGTGCGGCATCAGCCAAAATACATTGGCCAGGCTTAACATAATCTTTTGTGTGATGATGCGACAAGGGGAATGAAACAATCTCACTTTCAAGTTTTAATTTGAGATTAAATTTCTTAGAAATCTTTGAGAGACTTTTCTTAACTGACTCTTTATCAGATGACGCATGAGCTTTTGGGATCGACCAAACAACAGTAAATAAATTATTTTTATTAGTTGGCATAATCGCAAAAATTTCATTTTTATAAAAATATTGCTTTGCCGAGTTATCATTTAAGTCATTGCTAGAGACCAAAAATGTATGACCGATTTGCTCATAACTTTGGGCCTCTTTAACACCGAGCATGTTTTGCTGATTTGAATCACAGTAAATAACTAGATCAGTGGATTTTTTATTTTGTTCAAGATCATTCTTTGAGAAAAAATTAAAATTATGTCTGGCCAAAGCATTATTTAGTTCGTCGTAAAAAACTACCTTTGCAAGGTAATCTTCGGTAATGTCATCACTTGAAAAAGAAATCCGGCCACTGCCCTCTGCATCATAAACATGAATATCTTGAACCTCAGCTTTTGAAATTCCTAAATCCAAGCTATTCAAAAAATCTATCGATGCAGGATTGAGAGTAATGGTTCTAATATTTTGGTAATGCTTAGGATCCCCCTCAAGGATCTGTGATGAAATGCCTGATTGTCTTAATTTGATTGAAAGTATTTTTGCAACAATACCATTGCCTGCAATTAAAATACTCATTGAATTTATGAAGACATCAGGGCTTCAATTTCTTTTGGATCTACTGGAGCGCTTTGTGTAAGGTTTTCATTGCCTTGATCGGTAATAAGAATATTGTCTTCGATTCGAACCCCGATCCCCTTCCATTTTTCATCAACAGAGCTTTTGCTAGAAATATAAATTCCTGGCTCAATGGTTTGCACCATTCCTGCCTCATAATTAGTGAAATTATTGCCATCTGAGTAAGCTCCCACATCATGTGTATCTAGGCCTATCCAATGGCCAACTTTATGCATGTAAAAGTTTTTGTGAGCGCCCTCTTCCAATAAATCTTCGGTTTTTCCATCAAGTATGCCCAAATCAACCAATCCCTCAGTAATAACTTGTTCAGAAATTTCTTGAGGCTGCATAATATGATTCCCTGTTTTGACCGCCTCAATGGCTTGTTTGTGAGCCTCCAAAACAACCTTATAAACTGCTAGCTGCTCATCACTAAATTTTCCATTCACAGGATATGTTCTTGTGATGTCTGATGCATAACATTCATATTCTCCACCTGCATCAACTAAAACTAGATCACCATCATTTAAGGTTTGATCATTCTCAACATAATGCAAGATGCAAGCATGTTCACCACCCGCAACAATTGGTGTATAAGCAGGAAACCTTGAGCCTTGCTCAGCAAATTTATATAAATAAAACGCTTCAAGACTTTGCTCATTCATATTGGGAGCAACAAATTGCATGGCTGCTTTATGCGCTTGTGCGGAAATCTCACAACCCTTTTTCATTAATTGGATTTCTTTTTCTGATTTAACTCGCCTTAACGAGGATAAAAATGGCCCAGCATCAAGGTGTTCGATGGCTGCAGTATGGCGATCTTTCAATCTTGCCTGCTTAACCCAACCTGCAACCCTCTTAGAAAAATCTTCTTTGTAACCAATTAATGAAAAAACCTTATTACATCCTGCCAATAAATCTGGAATGGTTTGATCTGCCTCATGGTTGTTGTATCCCTTAGAAAATCCATAGTCGTCTTCAGCGCCTTTAGGTCCAGCACGATATCCGTCCCAAAGTTCTGAATGTTCATCTTTAGGTGGAACATACATATAGGAGCTTAAGTTTGCCTCGCTATCAGTTTTAATAACTATTATGGAATCTGACTCATTAAACCCAGATAGATACCAAAAATAACTGTCCTGTCTAAAAGAGTAAGTATGATGAATGTTACGTGAAACATGATCATTACTTGCAATCAGCAGGCATGCATTAGGACCCATTGCACCGCCAACTGCTTTTCTTCTGTCTGCAAACATAGTTTTCATAAAAGCATTTTACTCTTTTTTTCTATCAAACTTCCCTAAATTACATCTAAGATTTAAACTGATATTTAATGGAATCGAAAGAAAAAGGGCTCTCTGACCTAATTAAAAAAGTAAATGACTTGCTCAATAGGTTCAATGAGCAAAAAGGAATCATTGATCACTACATCAAACAGGAAAGGGTTTGGAAAGAAAATAAAATCTTACAGGCACAAGAAATTGAGTCCTTAAAGAGAGACCTAGCTAAACTGCAATCAAGATCTGAACATGAGTGATAAAGAGATCCTATCGATACGTGTGATGGGAAGAGATATTTCAATTGCTTGTCCTCCTGAGGATAAGCCACTTCTATTAGAAGCCTCAACAATTCTAAACAAAGAGATTGAACAGATACCGGATAAAGGCAACGCGCTAATTTTGGCAGCACTTAATCTAGCGTTTCAGTCACTTAAGGGAACACAAGTAAGTGACGATGATTCAAATAAAATTAATCAAATAATCTCATCCATTGATGATGCCCTGAATTAATCTTGCTTGAAAAAATCCTGCATGTTGAAATCAATTTTAAGATGTATAATTTAAACACTGGTTCATTTGCCAATACATTCGATATCTTTGAACCGATACTTAAATGATAGGCAATATTCCACTGTCGATGTTGAGCAATACCTTAGGGAAGCCTGATTCGATAAGAGCTTTGCCACCTGGACTTTCGGTTCAGGAAAAAATGTATAGCGGTGAATTGGTTTTTAGCCTCCGTAATCGTGAAATCTGATTTAAGAAAATCACAACTTAATCGGAGGCTACATCTTCCTCAAGATGAGTACCTTGATCGATCAAAAAAAATACAAACAAATATTGTTGAATCTGAAATTTTTCAAGAAGCAAACCTGATTGCTTGCTATTTACCTATAAAAAATGAGGTGGACACAAGTTATATTATTAAGAGTTGTTTTGATTTAAATAAATTAATTGTTCTTCCAAAGATTATTTCTAACAGCATGGTTTTTACCCTACATAAAGTTGATGATACTTTTGTTGTAAACAAATTTGGTATTAAGGAAACTGACAATGAAGAGATTTCAGTTAATGACATTGAGTTATTTATATGTCCATGTCTGGCATACAACAAGTCAGGTAATAGATTGGGTTATGGGGGCGGCTATTATGATAAAGCCTTAACTTCTAGTGACGCTAAAAAAATAGGAATTGCTTTCGAATTACAAAATCTATCATTTGATAGTGAGTCTCATGATGTTCCAATGGACTACATTTGTAATGAGAATGGATTATTTACCTGCTGATAAATCGCCCTTCTTAACAAGGTTTACAATACTTTCGGCAAGAATCTTAGGATTTTCCATTGCAGCAAAATGACCTCCTGGGTGAGTGTCCCAATGCTTTATGTGATATATTTTCTCAGCCCAAGCTTTGGGCGGCTTTGCGATCTCACGATCAAAAACTGCACATCCTGTAGGTTGGTCTACATAGTCAAAAGAAAAACCTGTTTGACCATTCTCATAATAAAGCCTCATCGAGGAGGAAATAGTTTCTGTATACCAATAAAGTGAAACAATGCTGAGTACATGATCAAGAGGTATAACTAATTTATCTAAATCATCGTCAGTCCATGCATGAAACTTTTCGATAATCCACGCAGCCAAACCTACAGGAGAATCATTTAAACCATAAGCAACAGTTTGAGGTTTTGTACTTTGAATAGCAAAGTATCCAAACCCCTCCTCTTGGTATTTTTCAAAGTTTTTCATGCCTTCAATCTCATCCTCAGTAACTCCTTTCATAGGGTCATCGCTGTCAGGTGGCCAGGCAAGAACTAAATTTAAATGCAAGGCTTCGCAGCTATCCTTGAACTGATCCGCCATCCACTTACTCACTGTTGCACCCCAATCACCACCTTGAGCTATATATTTTTTATATCCAAGAGCAAGCATAAGTTCATGGTTAATCTTTGCAATTTCCTGAGAGTTCATTCCAAAATCATTTGGTTTAGAAGAGAATCCATAACCGGGCATTGAAGGACATACAACATCAAAAGAAACTCCATCTATTCCTTCGTTAAGGATCGGTATGATTGATAAAAACTCCTGCACACTCCCTGGCCAACCATGCGTCATCACTAAGGGGTATGCATTTTTATGTTTTGATTTACTATGAAGAAAGTGAATATCTAACCCTGAACTTGAATGAAACATATGGCTACCAGCATTATTGATTAAAGCCTCATGATCTCGCCAACTAAAATCATTAACCCAAGCATGCGTAGCTTTTTTCAAATAATCTAGGCTTGTTCCGAGGGACCACTTATTATCATTTAATTCATCTGGCCATCGAGTGAGCGCTATTTTTTCATGCAGTAAATCAATTTTTGATTGCGGGACATAAACTTCAAAATCTTTTATATTTTTCATTTCAAAAAATTTATGTAGCCGACATTGTCAGACTCTTCGATAAACTCATAATCAAGTGACTGAAGATGCTTGATTAGAGATTTTTGTTTTCCCGTTTTTTCCTGGATACCAATTAAAACATTTGCAAATGCAGCTCCAAGATTTCGGTAATGAAAAAGTGAAATATTTCTTTCGGATCCAAAGGCTTTAAGAAAATCCAATAAAGCTCCTGGTTTCACAGGAAACTTACATCTAAACAGCCTTTCATTTAAATTGTTGGCTTTAATTAAGTGGCCTCCGATCATATGACGTAAATGATCGTTTGAAATGACGCTGCGAGTTAAGTCGGAATACGAGAAGCGACTTTTTTTTAACTTTGCTCTTAATGTTTTAAAGGCATTATCATTTTTTAGACGAATGCCAACCAATACGTGTGCCTCAGCCTGATCAGAAAAACGATAATTAAATTCGGTAATCTGTGACTTTCCAAAGATTCTGCATAACTTAAGGAAACTCCCTGGTTTTTCAGGGATCTTTATACTCAATAATTTCTCACGATCTTCACCTACTTCAGATCTCTCAACAATATAGCTAAGTCTTTCAAAATTTATATTTGCGCCACTGCTAATTGCAATTAATTTCTTATTATTAATTTTTTTACAGTACTTTTTTAAACCAGCAAGAGCCAATGCCCCTGCCGGCTCAGATAAAACTCTGGTGTCTTCAAATATATCTTTTACGGCAGCACAAACTTCATCAATTGACACCGTAATAACACCGTCAACACACTCTTTAATTACTTCAAAAGTATGTTTACCAATTTGTTCAACAGCCACGCCGTCAGCAAACAGTCCAACTTCTCTTAGTTTTACACGCTTATTAAATTTAACTGCTTCCAAGAGACATGCTGAATCTTCTACTTCTATACCATAGACTTTGGTTTTTGGTGAATGCTGAGCAATCCATGCTGATACACCTGCTAATAGGCCTCCTCCACCAACTGGTACAAATACGGCATCAAAAGCTTCTTCCTCGGATTCAATCTCCTTACCTATCGTACCCTGACCCGCAATGGTTAGCGGGTCATCAAAGGCAGGAATTAACTCCATCCCTTTATCCTTGGCAATCTGAGATGCCTTTTTGTATGCCTGATTATAGTTATCACCATGTAAAAGGATTTTTGAGCCAAATGATTGTACGGATTGGATTTTAATTTCTGGAGTTGTTTCAGGCATGACAATTAAACATGGGATCTTTAATTTTTGTGATGCATTAGCAACGCCCTGAGCATGATTTCCAGCAGATGCAGCTATAACTCCTAGTTTTTTTTGTGATGCAGACAATTGTGAAATCTTGTTGTAAGCTCCTCTATTTTTAAAAGAAAAAACTGGTTGCAAGTCCTCTCTTTTTAAGAAAACGTCATTAGCTAATTTCTTAGAAATATTTTTGGCAAAAGTAATCGGGGTCTTAATAGCAGTATCATAAACAGTGGCCTGATTAATTAAATCAATATACTTCTTGGATTGCTTGAATGATCCCGTTTTTTTTATTTTTAAACGCATAGTAAAAGCTAATATTTTGTTTATTATACAAGTATGAGTGACGCAAAGGTGCAGGTTGCTAAAAAGGCGTTTGAGGAAATGGCTCCTCAAATAAATAAAGAATCTATATTAGGAATTGGAACCGGGTCCACAGTCAATTGCTTCATCGAGATCTTAAAACAAAGCAACATTCAGTTTAAAGGTGCCGTATCTAGCTCTGAAGCTTCTACCCTACTTCTTCAAGAGTTTAATGTAGAGATTTTTAGTCTTAATGATGTAAATGAAATTCAGTTTTATATCGATGGAGCTGATGAAGTTGACCCATCACATAACTTAATTAAGGGTGGTGGCGGAGCTCACACAAGAGAAAAATTGGTTGCCTCAGCTTCGAATCAGTTTGTTTGTATTGTAGATCAATCAAAGCATGTTGAATGTCTAGGAAACTTTGGTGTTCCTGTTGAAGTTTTGATCGAAAGTAGAAGTTTTGTTTCAAGAGAAATTGTAAAACTAGGAGGAGTTCCAACTTATAGGTGTGGTGTCATTACAGATCAGGGCAATCATATCATTGACGTTTCAAAACTTGATTTATCAAATCCAAAGGATATGGAAATTCAGATAAATTCAATACCAGGTGTTGTTGATAATGGGATATTTGCTATCAGAAAACCTAATAAGGTTTTAACTGCTTAACTATTAAGGTCAGTTGTAATTTTATAAATTAGTTCTTCGGAACTTGGTTTAACTTTTGATCGAAAGCCCTCTACAGTTGAGCCATCTTTTGAAATTAAGTATTTATTAAAATTCCAATTAGGTTCCATGCCAGAAGCTTCAGCAAGTTTCTTAAAGAATGGTAGTGCTTTAGAGCCTTTTACTTTGCTGGTAGTTAGCATAGGGAATGTCACGCCGTATTCAGTTGAGCAAAATTCAGAGACCTTGGAGTCATCTCTAAATTCTTGATAGAAATCTCTTGATGGGACACCTAAAACTGTGAAACCCATCTCTGAATAAGTCTCATATAAATTTTGTAATTCAGTATATTGATTTGTATATCCACATCTACTCGCAACGTTTACAACAAGAACAGATTTTCCGGTTAACTCACAAAGATTTAACTTTTCATCAGAATCAAGCAACCTGATTTCATGGTTTAGCAAATCTGAGCAGGCACTCACAAATTGGGTGATTCCAAAAAAACACAAAGAAATTATTAATGCTAATACTAGCCGCATAGAGGAATACTATACTACAGGTGCAACAGCATAAATACTTGAAAGAAACAGAGTTACTAAAGTAAGCACTTCAACAGATTCTATTATTTTTTTCTTATGCTTTTTGCTCATATTTTTTAAAAAAGGAGGGCATTGAGCCCTCCATTATTTCCAGAGAATGTCAGCAATACATAGGGGGAGAGGAGTGCTGACTTGTACTATTATATGTATTTATATTTAAATATCAATAGTATTTATAAATAATTTAAATTAATTTTACTATATAAAATTTATGAATTAATCAGCAATATTAAGATATGTATAGTGTATTTTCAGTATATTTAACAAAATAATGACTATATAATTTCATCTCTATTCTGAGAATTTACATAAAATAAGAGGTATTTAATGAAAGGTACAGTTAACTACGAATTACGAGGTGATATTGCAATCCTTGAGGTTGATAATCCGCCTGTAAACCCTTTAAGCAGTGGTGTTAGAGTTGGTCTTTGTGATCAATTTGATAAAGCAAATAGTGATGAAAATGTTAGAGGTATTGTCTTAAAAGGAGCAGGAAATGCATTCATAGCTGGCGCAGATATATCTGAATTTGGTCAAAAAATGGAAGGTCCGGATCTCCATACTGCACTAAAAAACATTGAATATAGCGAGAAACCAGTTGTTGCAGCAATAAATGGGCCTGCTTTAGGTGGCGGTTTAGAGACAGCTCTATGTTGTAATTACAGAATTGCAACTGAAAAATCAATTGTAGGATTACCAGAAGTTAATTTAGGCTTATTGCCCGGTGCAGGTGGAACCCAAAGGTTGCCAAGAATAGTTGGGCCATCACAAGCACTTAAAATAATGCTTTCAGGGGTACCAGTTCCTGCGAAAAAAGCACTTGATCAAGGTGTTTTAGATGGCATTTCTACCGGTGATTTAGTAGAGGACGCGATTAGCTTTTTGCATAAAAAGCTTGATGAAACAACTGAACATCCAAAGGTAAGAGACTTAAATGAAAAATTATTGGAAGCACGTGGCAATGAAAACGTAATGGCAGAAGCAAAAGCTTTAGCATCTAAGTCAAGAAAAGGTCAATTTGCACCTGGTCAAATTATCAAATGTGTAGAGGCTGCAATTGAAGAAGATGATTTTGATGCTGGTATGAAGAAAGAATCTGATTTGTTTCTAGAGTGTTTGCTTCATCCTCAAAGAGAAGCAATGATCCATATATTCTTTGGTGAAAGAACAGCTGGAAAAATATTAGATGTACCTAAAGATACAGAAACCCAAAAAATAGGATCTGCAGGTGTTGTTGGTTCAGGAACAATGGGGGGTGGTATTGCAATGAATTTTGCTAATGCAGGTATACCTGTAATTGTTCTTGATCAAGATGAGAAGAACCTAGAAAGGGGAATAGGTGTTATAGAAAAAAATTATCAAATGATGGTCGACCGTGGAAGACTTTCACAAGAAATGAAAGATGGTGTTATGAGCTTAATTACACCATCACTCAATTATGAGGATCTAGCTGACTGTGACATTGTAGTTGAGGCAGTTTATGAAAATCTTGATTTAAAACAAGAAATTTTTAAGAAACTTGATAACGTAGTTAAGGACGATGCTATTCTTGCAAGCAATACTTCAGGTCTTGATATTGATGCAATTTCATCAGTTACTAATAGGCCAGAAAAGATAGTGGGTACTCACTTTTTTAGTCCAGCCAATATTATGAGATTATTAGAAATTGTAAGAGGAGAGAAAACATCCAAAGAAACTCTTGCGACAATAATGAAGTTAGGAAAGATTATAAAGAAGGCTGCCGTTATGTCTTTAAATGCACCAGGTTTTATAGGCAATAGAATGCTTTTTGGTTATACCCAACAGGCAAATATGTTGTTACTGGAAGGCGCATTACCTAATCAAATTGATACTGCACTTGAATCCTTCGGAATGAGTATGGGGCCCTTCAGAATGATGGATTTAGTTGGGTTAGATTTAGGGTGGAGAGCAAGAAAACTTGCAAAACTCGAAACACCTCTTATCAATAAAATTGCAGATGCGTTATGTGAACAAGAAAGGTTTGGTCAAAAGAATGGTAAGGGTTTCTATAATTATTCTGATGGATCTCGTGCCCCTAACCCAGCACCAGAAAATGAAGAGATCTATGTCAAAGTTGCAGAAGAAAATGGTTTTACTAGAAGAGATATTTCTGATGAAGAAATAGTTGATAGATGTATTCTCGGTTTAGTAAACGAAGGAGCGAAGATCTTAGAAGAGGGTGTTGCTCAAAGATCAAGTGATATGGATATCGTTTATATCAATGGTTATGGTTTTCCTATATGGAGAGGTGGTCCAATGTTTTATGCGAACTCAATTGGTCTAGACAAAGTACTTGAAAAGATAAATAAATTTGCAGAAAAAGATGAAGATTTCTGGAAACCAGCAGATTTACTCGTTGCATTAGCCAATGATGGTGGGAGGTTTGCTGATGCGCCAACAGATGATCTCAAAAAAAAGAAATTAGCATTTAAGCAAGAAGTTAAATACTAAATTTTTATATTTACTTCCGTTTCTTCAGGGATGTAAGAAAACAGCTCAATTACATCATTATTGAACATCCTTATACACCCGTGTGACGCTTTCTCGCCTATGAGTCCTTCTTCATGTGTGCCATGAATATATATGTATCTTTTAAAGGAATCTACGTTTCCGCCTTTGTTATGACCTTCTTCAAGCCCATCAAGCCATAGTATTCTTGATGTAACGTAGTCATTTTCATTATTATGTCTCTCATGAACTATCTCAGCAACTTGATTCATATTTTCTCTACTAACAAAAATTGTATTTTTTTCAACATTTGTTCCTATTTTAGTAAGAATTTTGTGTTTTCCTAGAGGTGTTTTATAGGAATTTTCGATTTGACCTTCTCCAAAAGATGAGCTAGATATAGGGTAACTAGCTAACATCGATTTATCTTCATAAACGTATAGTCTTTGCTGTGATATATCAATTTCAATAGACTTATTAGCACTTAGAAAACTGGAAAGAATAATAAGAGTTAATGCTGCACTATGAATTTTCATTTAAAACTTTTCTTAGAAACAATATTATAATAAAAAATGAACAACATATTATGATATATCTCATTAAATCATAACCAAAATTTACAAATAAGGAGTTATTTGTTGTCTGGGGGACATTAAAAGAGATAATTCCTTGTTCATTTGTCTCCATTTTATCAACAATTGTTCCTTTATTATCAATAAAACCTGATATACCACTTGTTGTAGATCGTAAAATCCACCTATTAATTTCTTTTGCCCTTGATCTAACAATCTGAAAATGCTGATCTGGACCATTTGACTCTCCAAACCAACTATCATTGCTTACATTAACTACAATTGTTGATTTCTTTACTTTTTGTATGTAATTATTTATATATGCTGTATCAAAGCAAATAAGTGGCAAGATAGAATGATTTTTAAAAGGAATAATTTCGTTAGTTATATTTCCAGGTTTTAAAAAAGACATAGGTAAATCAAAGAAATCTATTAAACCTCTAAGAATTGATTCAAATGGTAGAAATTCCCCAAACGGAACAAGATTAACCTTTTTATACCCGGATAATTTTTCACTAGACAAGATTGTCAAAGTATTAAAATAATTAATTGATGTAGGAGCTGATTCAGATTGGTAGATACCGGAAATTACATTCAAATTATTCTCTTCAAGCCTCTTCACAAGGTTGTTTCCATATAAGCTCTTTAGCGTGTATGGAAAAGGAGATTCTGGCCAAACAATTAGATCTAATCCTTCTTTCTCTAAACTCAAGCTGATTAATCTATCTTCAATTGATTTCCCATAATCACTTTCAAATTTTTGACGTGGCCCAAATGAAGGCTGAACTATTCCAAATTTTAAATGCTCATCGCTTGAATTATGAATGTCTAATTTTGTGGTTAAGGAAGGTATTGCAAATGCAATTATTAATAAAATACTTAAGCCATACTTATATGCTTTTTTTGAACTAAGAGCTGCTGCTGAGACTATTAAATAAAATAATAGCGAGCATCCGATCACACCAATTATTGGTATCAAGAAATCAAGTATCGTATCAAGGAAAATTACTCCTGGTTGCAGCCATGGAAATCCTCCTAAAATAAAAAATCTTGCTGATTCGAGCAATATTAATATTGAAGACAGGATGAGAGCATTTGTAAAGTTAGATATTCTTTTAATGTATACAAATAGCATAATCGGGAGCACAAATATACTTGAAAGTAACAATCCTAGAAAAATTAATGCAGTGACTGATAATGCTATGTGTACATTTCCATGATAGTGAATACTCACTATTAGCCAAAAAGTTCCAGCAAACCAAAGTCCAAATCCCCACAAGAGAATATGCAACCATTTATTTTTAGTTGAAGAACTAGTTAGTATCGAGACCAAATATAAATAGGATAATACTAGGGTCCACTTTTGATCATAAGGTGCAAAAGCAAGAAACGATAATATTCCAACTAATGCGGTTGTGAGATATCTAATCAGACGTTGGTTTATTAATTGTGATGCCAATCTTTTTAACTTTCCTTTTATCAGCAGCTGTGACAGCTAAAGTCATATTGTTAACTTCAATCCTATCACCAACTTTTGGCAGCAAACCTAATTTATGAATAAATAATCCACCGACAGTTTCTGCGTCAAGATCATCAAACTTTAAGTCAAATTTTTTCTCGAATACATTTATATCTAATCTAGCGTCAGCAATATATTCAGTAGGACTCACTTGAATTAATTCATCAACGTCGCCGGTATCATGTTCATCTTCAATTTCTCCGACTAATTCCTCAAGAACATCTTCGATGGTTATCAAGCCTGATACTGATCCATACTCATCTATAACCACTGCCATATGAGATCTGTCGTTTTTAAATTCTTCAAGCATAGTGTCGGCTTTCTTATTCTCAGGAACTACTTTTATATTTCTAGTTACTTTTTCTAAAGAAATTGGGGTTTTAGAATGCAAAGCGGGTAATATATCCTTGGCCAAAAGCAGACCCTTAACCTCATTCTTATTTTCGCCCATAACAGGGTACCTTGAGTGCCCAGATTCGATAATTCTATTTATAAATACATCTTGGCTTTCATTTACGTCAACTGTGACCATTTCAACCTTTGGAATCATTATTTCCTTCAAAGTTGTATCTCCAAGCCGTATAGCCTTCTCAGCTATTAATTGAGCTTCTTTATCAATAATGTTTGTATTTAGCGCATGCTGTAAGACCTCTGATACCTCATTCAGAGATTTAGGTTTAAAAGATATTAGATTTTTAAGCTTTTTAAATGCTGTCGACGGAGGTTTTTCTTCTTCAGATTTCATATGTATATGGATTCCTTATATTAAAGTCTTTAAGGTATTTTATTTCAAGTTCTTCCATGGCTTCTGCTTCAATATTTTCTTTATGATCATATCCAAAAAGATGCAAAGTTCCATGTGCCAGCAAATGCAAGAATCTATCTCTGGTTGTTATATTCTGCTGATTTGATTCTCTTGTCACAGCATCTGTATTGATAGCTATATCACCAAGCTCATCATCTGCACCGATACCTATGTTTGGAAAAGCCAGTACATTTGTGGGCATATCTTTGTTGCGGAATGTTTTATTAAGTTTTTGCATCTCTGCATCATCGACGATATTGAGATTTACATTTTGTTTTGAGTTCATATCTTTTAATAGTTTATCTACTAATTTATTCATCTCGCTCTTGAAAGAATGTATATCTAAATCTGTATTGTTAAATATATTCAATGGCATGAATTTTAGGAGTTCTCATGGTCAGCATAAGCATCGATTATTTTTTTAACCAATGGGTGCCTTACAACATCTTTTGAATTAAATTCTGTAATCGATATACCATTAACATCCTTAAGAACTCCAATGGCATGCCTTAACCCAGATAAAACATTTTTTGGAAGGTCTACTTGTGACATATCTCCATTTACTACAACATATGAACCAAATCCTGTTCTTGTAAGAAACATCTTCATCTGATCAATGGTGGTATTTTGACTTTCATCCATAATAATAAATGCATTATTGAGTGTTCTACCTCTTAAATAAGCTAATGGAGCTAACTCAATAATATCTCTCTCAAATAATCTATTTGCTTTATCAACTCCTAACATTTCAAATAAAGCATCGTAAAGTGGTCTCAAATATGGGTCTACTTTTTGATTTAAATCTCCAGGCAAGAACCCTAGCTTTTCACCTGCCTCGACCGCTGGCCTAATAAGCACTATCTTATCCACCTTCTCTGAGAGCAAAAATTCTATTGCCTTTGCAACTGCTAGATAGGTTTTACCTGTACCAGCTGGTCCTACACCGAAATTAATTTCATGTTTGTCTATGCTTGCTAAATAATTTTCCTGATTAGTGGTTCTTGGTGAAATTTTTTTTCTGGGGGTTTTAATAACGTATTCTTTCAATGACCTTAAGTCTTCTTTTTTATTATTTAATGCGGCGTGAATAATATCACTTGATAGCTCAACTCCCGAGCAACAGTTGGCATAAAGATTTTGTATGGTATTGGACGCCTCTTCGATAACCTTTATGTCACCTTCAATTTTAATTTCATTACCTTTATGGAAAATCCTGACAGAAAGTTTATCTTCTATCAATTTTATGTTGCCATTTAACTCTCCAACAAATGCGGCAATATACTTTGGATTCTCAGGCTCTAATTTAAGATGTAAGGATGAGATTTGCTGGTCTTGCATTAACTATTGAGTAAAAAGGGTGCCTTTGAGAGAGTTGGAAAGTGCTTCATCAATTTTTATATCTACTAATTTACCTAGAATATTTGGATTTTGGAAGTGGAAATTTACCACTCTGTTACATTCTGTTCTTGCTTGCATTTCCCGTGAATCTTTCTTTGATAAATCAGTTACGAGACACCTTTGAATTGTTCCTTCCAATTCTTTACTGTATGAGGCCTGAAACTCATTTAACCTTGATTGAAGTTCATACAGCCTTTCTTTTTTTTCATTTAATGTTGAGCAATCTGCTAGCTGTGCAGCTGGTGTGCCTGGTCTAGCAGAAAAGATGAAACTAAAGGAGGCATCAAATTTTACTTCATTAACTAAGTTCATGGTCATTTCAAAATCTTTCTTAGTTTCTGTTGGAAAACCAATAATAAAATCTGAAGAAATTTTTATATTTGGTCTTATTTGTTTAAGCCTTTCAATAATAGAGAGGTAATCATCAAATGAATAATTTCTTTTCATATCTAAAAGAACTTTATCTGACCCTGATTGAACTGGTAGGTGGAGATGATCAACCAATTGAGGCACATACTTATATATTTCTATTAAATCGTTAGTCATATCAAGAGGATGCGAGGTTGTATATCTAATGCGTTCAATACCATTAATCTCTGCACATATTTGAATTAAATCTGCTAAACCAAGGATTCTGCCATTCTCAGAATATTTGTAACTATTTACATTTTGACCAACAAAAACTATTTCTTTGACACCCTGCTCAGCTAATCTTGCAACTTCATCAAAGATTTGCCTTGGTTTTCGGCTAACTTCTTCGCCCCTGGTATAGGGCACAACGCAAAAAGTACAAAATTTTGAACAGCCTTCCATTATGGAAACAAAACTGGAAGGGCCTGATGCCTCAGGCAGCAACAGTGAGTCAAACTTTTCCTCTATCGGGAAAGATACATCAACAGCTTTGATTTTATCTTCTTGATCTAATAGTTCAGGTACCTTGTGGAGTGTTTGAGGTCCAAAAATAAGGTCTACATATGGCGCTCTTTTGAAAATATTTTCTCCCTCTTGCGAGGCAACACAACCACCGACCCCAATTTTTAAATTTGGGTTCATTTCTTTAAGTTTATTAATTCTTCCTAGTTCTGAATAAACCTTTTCTTCAGCCTTTTCCCTTATAGAACAAGTATTTAGAAGAATGATTTCTGCATCATCCGGTGACTGCGTTAGCTCTATATCCTTTTCCTTTTTTAGGATTTCAACAGTCTTTTGGGTGTCATATTCATTCATTTGACAACCATAGGTTTTAATATAAAGTTTAGTACCCATATAACTAATTATGGCTAATAAAAAGACAATCTATAAAATAATATTTCTTCAACTTGGAGAAATCTATGAAATTTTTGCCAAACAAATTTATCAAAGCGATATGTATGGTTTCATAGAGGTTGAAGAGTATATATTTAATAAAAATAAACAGCTAGTAGTAGACCCTTCAAACGAAAAATTAAAGAATGAATTTAAGAGTGTTGAAAGGTCTTACTTGCCCATCAATGCCATCATCAGAATAGATGAGGTTGCTGAATCTGGAGAAGCTAAAATTAAACAAACTAAAAACCAAGTTACGCCTTTCCCTATAAATATACAGCCTCAATCTAAGCAAGATTAAGTTACCGAAATTTCACATATTAGTTACTCTGTAGAGTTAATATAGTCATGTGAAAAGAAGAGAAGTTCTTAAGATTTCTGCATTAGGTCTTGCTGCTGCATCAACAAGTTGTGCTGGGCTTAGAAATTCCATAACAGCGCAATCAAATATTAAAGGTTTTTATCATGGAGTAGCCAGCGGTGATCCAACAAATAAAAGCATTATTCTTTGGACAAGAGCTACTCCTGTATCCCCAGGCCCAATAGTATGCAACTTAGAAATTTCACTTAATAAAAATTTCAGTAACATCGTATTTAGTAAAAAAATAACTACGACTTTTGATACTGACTACTGTGTTAAGTATGATTACGAACCAAATTTTAGCTTTGGTAAAAACAAATATTTTTTTTACCGATTTCGTAGTGATCGATTAACTTCAGATGTTGGCAGAGCTAAGCTTCTCGATGATTCAGCAAAGGAAACTAGCTTTGCTGTCATGAGTTGTTCAAATTTTCCTGCAGGTTATTTTAATGTCTATGAAGCCTGTGCATATGAAGAAATAGATTTTTGGATTCATCTTGGTGACTATTTATACGAATATCCTATGGATGGATATGCAACTGAAAATGCACAGCTATTAAACCGCATTCCGGAACCTCATCATGAAATACTCACTTTATCTGATTACAGAAAACGTCATGCTCAATATAAAAAAGATCCTCAATCACAACTATTACACGCTACCCATCCCTTGATTGCGGTTTGGGATGATCACGAGATTACAAACGATACTTGGAAGTATGGTGCAGAAAATCATGATGCATCAGAGGGAAACTTCCTTGAACGGAAATCAAATGCCATTAAGGCATATTTAGAATGGATGCCAATAAGAGAGAATACAAATAAAAGAAATATTTATCGATCATTTAAAGTTGGCTCGCTTCTGAATCTAGTCATGCTTGATACAAGACAGAACAACAGAGATAAACAAATTGATCCAAGAAACTATTTTTCCTCCGGACAATTTGATACGGATAGTTTTTACAATGATCTTCTGAATAAAGAAAGAAAATTAATTGGGGAACCTCAATTAAGTTGGTTGACAGATACTTATGGCAACTCAGAAGTTGCTTGGAATATTCTAGGCCAGCAAGTCTTAATGACAAAATTAAAATTTCCTGATATTTCATCTGCCCTCTCTGACAGCAACCTTTCAGAGGAGGTTAAACAATATCTACCTTTGTTAAAGCTTGGATTGCCAAGCAACTTAGATGCATGGGATGGATATCCTGCAGAACGAGATAGAATCTTTTCTCTATTTAAAAACAATAATTCAAAATTAATTAGTTTGGCCGGTGATACGCATAATGCATGGTTTTCAAAACTTTTTAACAATGCTGAAGAACATATTGGTTATGAGTTTGGAACTCCCTCCGTTACTTCTCCTGGGCTAAGTGAATATCTAAATGGGGTCAACCCAAGAGAACTCGAGCAAGGAATTATTAATGCAAATAAAGAGATAAAGTGGGTAAATACTTCTCATAGAGGGTATACAAAAATTTACTTAAATGAATCTATCCTTAAGGGAACTTTTAAATTTATAGAATCTGTGTTGGAAAAATCTGCAGGGATTTCTTTTTCTAAAACTTTTACTATAGGTCCTAAATCCTAAAAAATTCTTTTTTATAAAATCGCAACTCATTAATGGACTCTCTGATATCATCTTGTGCGCGATGACAGCTGTTCTTCTCGTATGCTTGAGCATTATTAGACCACCGGGTAATTACTTCCTTTACAGAGGAAACGTCAATGTGCCGATAATTAAAATACGCTTCAAGTTGGGGCATGTATTTAGAAAGAAATCTTCTATCATGAGAAACGGTATTCCCGCACATTGGAGATTTTTTTTGACCAACATACTTAGAAATAAAATCTAAGGTCTCAATTTCTGCCATTTGTTCTGTGATGTTGCTAATTTTAACTGCGTCAATTAAACCGGTTGAACCATGTTGTTTCTGATTCCACTCATCCATAGAGTCTAGAAGAGATTTATTTTGATTGATTACCAAGTTAGGACCTTCGGCAATAATGTTAAGTTCAGAATCAGTGACAATCGTTGCAATCTCAATAATCCTCTCATGCTCTGGATCAAGACCGGTCATCTCCAAATCGAGCCAAATAAGATTTTTATTAGATAATTGAGATGTCATTAACTGTTATGTCCTAAAATATGTGTATTTTGTGACTTAAATGGAAAAAGTTCAAATTGGCAAAGTAATAGAGTTTTACACAAATTCTTGCTTGGTGCTGTCTCAAGAAAAAACATACAACTGTATGACTCCAAAAAACCATGAAGTAGCTGTCGGAGACAATGTTGAGATACTTGTACAATCATCTAACGCAATCATTAGTAAAATTCATGACAGATCAAGTGCTTTGTATAGATTTCGTGGGCAAAAGAAAAGGTTATTGGCAGCGAATCTAACTAATATTGGGATTATTCTTGCTTCAGTTCCTCAAGCACCAAGATTATTTATTGATAAGTGGTTAATAATTGCTGATGGAGCAAAACTAGAGCCATTCTTAGTTTTTAATAAATCTGACCTAGAGTTATCGCAAGAATTTGAAGATACAAAAGATCTATACGCTAACTTAAATCTTCCTTACTTCATCACTTCTTTCAAAGAAAATTTTGGCATTTCAGAATTAAAAAACTATCTCGAAAATAGAACTTGCATCTTCGTTGGTCAATCAGGTGTTGGCAAGTCTTCTCTAACCGGTGCACTTACTGGAATAGATCTTAAAACTAAAGTCTTATCGAATGAACAGGGTCAACATACCACTTCAACATCTAGGCTACTCAAAGTGGAAAATGTTGATGGGTCTATTATTGACTCGCCAGGTGTAAGAGATATCGAAGAGGGTCCAGTAAGTAAAAGTTCAATAAAAAGTGTTTTCTATGAAATAACAGAGGCCTCAAAAAAATGTCAATTTAGAAACTGTGGGCATAAAAAGGATAAAGGGTGCTTTGTTAAAGAAGGAGTCGAAGAGGGCGTAATCAATCAGTCAAGGTATGATAGCTTCCTAGAATTAGTAAAAAATATAGATGAATAGAAAAACACATTTTGGCTTTAAACAAGTCGATGAAAAAGATAAAGAAAAAAAGGTAGGGGGCGTTTTTTCATCAGTTGCCGACAATTACGATTTAATGAATGATGCGATGTCCTTTGGATTGCATAGATTATGGAAAGAAATTTTAATTGAGCTTAGTGAAGTCAAATCAGACAGCAAGGTATTGGACATAGCAAGTGGGACTGGTGACATTCCAAAAATTCTTTTGAATAAACACAATGCAATAGAAGTGCATATGACAGACATTAATGCATCAATGTTATCGAATGGTTACAAGAGGGCGGTTAACGAAAACTTTCATTCAAATACATACTTTTCGGTTGCGAGCGGTGAGTCACTCCCATATAAAGATAATAGTTTTGATCTAATAACAGTTGGGTTTGGCTTGAGAAATTTTACCAATAAGGAAGATGGATTAAAGGAAATGAGAAGATGCCTTAAGAGTAATGGAGTTCTTTTGGTTTTAGAATTTTCGAAACCACAAAATAGTCTATTTTCAAAAGTTTATGATTGGTATTCTTTCAACATCATTCCTAGGATGGGAAAGTTTCTTGCCAATGATTCAGAGAGCTATAAATATTTGGCTGAATCAATAAGAATGCATCCTGACCAAGTAACATTGAAGCAAATGATACTCGATGGTGGATTTCAGGAATGTAAATTCTTTAATTTATTAAATGGAATCGTTGCCATTCATAAGGCTTATAAATAATGAAAGTAAATTTGACACATTTTTTAGATGAATTATTTGAATCTAACAGCACTTTTAAAAACGCCTTAAAAAGATTCTATCCCATTAATGCCAACCTTGAGATCACTGGCATTTGCGAATTCAATCTTTTTCTATCAGAAGAACTGAGTCAGCTTTCTACTAATAAATCTAATGATAAAGATTTTGAAATCAGCTGCGGTCTAACTGATGTGTCATTTTTATTGAGGCATGAATTTAAGCAGGAATGGATATCAGGTGATAGTGAAAAGGCCCTTGGTCTAATTAACTTGCTTAGAAATACCAATATAAATTTTGAATATCTAGTAGCAAAACATTTAGGAGACATACCGGCGCTTGGATTAATGATGCTACAAAGAAGAACCACGCAGACCGAAACCAATAAAGCTCTTAATGAAGACATAGTTTTAAATAATATTAGAGCATTTGCCTTGAGGCTGGATCGAGCAGAAAGAATAGGACAATCTTAATAATGATTTTTGGTGCAATTAAAATAACTTTCTTATCTTTTTATCATGGAATAATAAATATCCCTTTTGAGAATGGCACTAGTAAGTTGTTTGGGCTGCTAAATTACTTAAACATTTTTTACTTCTTTAAGAAAAAAATACCATCCTCTGAAAGATTGAATGCTTTTCTTGAATCTATGGGGCCATTATTTATCAAATTTGGTCAGCTTTTATCTACTAGAACAGACGTACTTCCTCAGACATATACTTTTGAGCTACAGAAACTAACAGATTCTTGTAAGCCATTTGAAGGAGAAGAGGCGCTAGAAATATTTAAAAGGTCAATTACACACGAACAGTTTAAAAAAATAAAGAATTTTGATTTAAAGCCCTTGGCCTCGGCTTCACTTGCACAAGTTCATACCGCCAATCTAATCGAAAATAATCAAGAAATAGTAATTAAGATTCTTAGGCCAAATATATCCAAAAAGGTTAATTCAAATATAAAGCTTCTTAAGTTATTTGCATTCTTTGTTAAGGTTTTATTTAAAGACAGTTACCGCTTAAAGATTAATCAAGTTGTAAATGACTACGAAAGAACAATCTTAAAAGAAATCGATTTGAGATTGGAGGCAAATAACACCATACAAACAAGAGAAAATTTCTTACATTCAAATCTGCTTTATATTCCAACAGTTTATAAAGAATTCACTAGCAAAAATATTCTTGTTATGGAGCGAATCTACGGAACTCCATGCACAGATATTGATAAAATTAGAACTGCTGGAGTTGATTTAAAGATCCTTGCAGAAAACGGTGTCAAAATTTTTCTTGACCAAGTTTTTCGAGATAATTTCTTTCATGCCGACATGCATCCAGGCAATATTTTTGTTGATTTAAAAAATCCAGAAATGAATAGGTATATTGCTGTTGACTGCGCGATTGTTGGCAGCCTAAGTGATGCAGACCTTTATAATCTAGCACGCATGCTAAGTTGTACAATTAAACAAGATTACAAAAAACTTGCTAATTTATTTATCTCTAATCAATGGGTAGAACAAGATTCAGATGTTTATGACCTAGAGATGACACTTAAATCTTGTTGTGAGCCAATTTTTGAAAAACCACTTGCAGAAATTGAGTTTGGAAAGCTGTTACTATTTTTATTTGAAAGTACCCGCAGTTTTGGTTTATCAATCCAGCCGTCATTGGTGCTCCTTCAAAAAACGTTAATTCATATCGAGGGTATGGGAAGAAGTATTTATCCAAAACTAGATTTTTGGTCGATAGCGGAGCCCTATTTAGATGACTGGATTCGAAATAAGTATCATCCCAAGCAATTGCTCAAATACATTGAGGAAAATAAATACGAAATATTGGAAAAGGGTGCTAACTTACCTAATGATATTTTAAATATCTTAGATGCTTTGAAGTCCATTGCAGATAATCCGCAGCATCAGAATAAAAAAATTGAAGCATTAAAACATGAGATTTTTAAGCAACAATTCATTAATAGACTATCGTTGGCAGGCTTATTGCTATTAGCAGTTTTATTTCTTATTAATTCTTAGCTCCTCTCTTTTAAAGTATACTATTGCAGAGGTCAAAATATGGGATTAGGCGGTATAAGCATTTGGCAACTATTAATCATTCTTTTGGTGGTTCTAGTCCTCTTTGGTAGTAAAAAACTAAGGTCAATTGGGTCCGATCTTGGACAAGGCATAAAAGGTTTTAAAAAAGCTATCAATGATGACGAATCAAAGGAGAATGATAAATCTAAAGATTAGAAGTAACTAAATTGTTTCAAATAGGCTTTATTGAAATTCTTTTTATAGGGTTAATTATTCTGTTGCTTTTTGGCCCTGAAAGGCTTCCTGAGATTTCAAAAATAATAATTAAAAATACAACGCGCTTAAAAAGAAAATTTTCATCCTTTAGGGAGGATATCGAAAGAGACATTGGCGCAGATGAGATAAAGCAAGATATCTTTAATGAGTTTAAGCTAGAAGAGCTTGAGAAAAATGAATCAGAAAAATCCTGAATCTGAATCGTTAGTTAGTCATCTTTCAGAACTTAGAAAGAGGTTATTAAGTTATGTGATCTGTGTTGCAGTAATTTTTATTATATCCATCCCATTTGCAAATCAAATTTATAATATTTTTTCTACTCCCATGAGTGAGCTTTTGGTCAATTCAACCATGATTGCCACTGAAGTTACCTCCCCATTGCTTGTTCCGATAAAGCTGAATCTTTATCTCGCCTTATTAATTAGCATGCCGTATCTTTTTTATCAGGCATGGAAATATATTGCGCCTGGATTATATGAAAAAGAAACTGCGACCTTAAAACCAATCCTATTTTTTGCAGCCATTCTTTTTTATGTGGGAGTGCTGTTTGCATACTTAGTTGTAACTCCGCTCATTCTTCAATTTCTTGTTGGGATTGCCCCAGAAAACATAGCTGTAATGACTGATATTAATCAATTCCTAAATTTCATGCTAAAACTGCTTTTAGCATTTGGAATTGCTTTCCAGGTACCGGTGGCAACTTATCTGACCATTAAAAGTGGAATTAAGACTAAAGATGAAGTTAAGGCATTGCGCCCTTATCTTATAGTGGGTTTTTTTGTTGTTGCGATGCTATTAACGCCACCAGATATTTTTTCTCAATTATTTTTGGCTCTACCTATGTGGTTATTATTTGAGCTTGGCCTTCTTTTCTCAAAAAAATAAGCTATTTGGGAATATTAAGTCTTTCCAGCCATGAATCATCTTCTGGCATCTTGGCTTCTAGAACACGATTTAAAAGTTTGTCAGGATTTGTGTCCACAATTAGTTGTGAGTAGTTTGCCTCTGATACAAAACCAGATTTAACAGAATGGTCATACCATTTAAAAAAAGAGTCATAATAATTATTGGTATTCAAAATTCCAACTGGTTTATTAATGATTCCTAATTGGTTGCTGACAAGAACTTCGGTAAGTTCATCCAATGACCCTACGCCTCCGGGCAGAACAATAAATGCATCACTGTGATTAAAAAATTCTTGTTTTCTTTCAAATAAATCCTTAGTGATAATTGTTTTGGTAATTCTTGAGTTGGTAAGCTCAAAGGAATCTAGGCTGCTTAAAGTAATACCTGTTACTTCACCACCAAATTCGATTGCGGTGTCTGCAACAACCTTCATCAAGCCAACATCACCACCACCAAAAACAACATTGATGCCCTTTGAAGCAATTAATTGAGAAATCTCCTTGGCTTTTTCCTCATAGATTGGATCATTCCCCAAATGGGCTCCGCAAAAAACTGCAATACTTTTGATTTTCATGATGGTAATCCTAAAATATTCTTTGAAATGATGTTGAGCTGAACTTCGCTCGAACCCCCGGCAATAGTGTAAGCCTTTGAATAAAAAAAAGATTTAACCACGTCGTTGATCATCTCAGATCCTTTTCCGGGGACAAGCAGTCCACCCATACCAAGAGATTTGATGTTTAGCTCCCATCTGAGTTGAAGCTCTTCAGTACTCAAGTACTTAAGCGTGAGCGCAGCCTCTGAAAATCCAAATTGACTTTCCTCTTTAACTCTTTGCATGGTCAAATCAATAAGCTCATTTCTTAGTTCATGTTTTGTAATTTCATTATGTAACAATTTTTTATCCGAAAATTCTGAGCAATTCTTAAGCAAATCTGAAGGTGATATATCTACTGCTCCCTCAGACTCCATATCGCTCATCATGGTTCTTTCATGCATAAGCAATGATTTTGCCACCGGCCATCCCTTGTTTTCTCCACCAATACAGTGTGACTTGAGCGCTTTGGCATCATCAAAAAAGACCTGGCAAAACGGGGATACACCGCTGATCAATTGAATTCTGTTTGTTGTTATCTCATCTTGTTTCATATCAATCAAAACGAATGAAATTCCGTCATGCTTTTTTGTTTTATCTGTCTTAACAAGGCAATACATCCAATCAGCTTTATCTGCTTCTGAGGTCCAAATTTTGGATCCATTAATTATGTAAGTTTCATTATCGTTTGATGTTGCTGAAGTACTTACTCCTGCAAGATCTGAACCTGCGCCTGGCTCAGAAAATCCTTGGCACCACCATATTTCTCCTCTGGCTATCTTTGGAAGAAACTCCTTTTTTTGATCTTCTGTTCCAAATTCAAGAAGTACCGGACCAAGCATTGTTATTCCAAAATTAATCTGTGGATTTCTGCAGCCTCTTTTCTTAAGTTCTTGCCTTAAAATCTTAGCTTGCTCAAAATCCAAACCTGCTCCGCCATATTCCTTTGGCCATTCTGGTGTGGAATATCCAGTTTGAGTCATTGCATTAAACCATTTTTCAGAATCTGAATTTGGAAATGAAATTGATGATGATGCCCATACCTGCTCGCTAGCTGGCATTGGAGTCATCATTGATTTTGGACAATTTTCATCTATCCAATTGGATATGTAGTCTCTAAAGTCTTTAGTTTGGCTCATTGATTTAGAAATTAAAATTTAATGTAAAGGGTCCATCATTGGTTAATTCGAGTTCCATATATGCCCCAAAAACACCATATTTTACATTTTTATATTCAAGATTTATGGTGGATTTGAGTTTATTATAAAGCTCTTCTGCTAAATCAGGAGATGCAGCCTTATGGAAACTAGGTTTTAAGCCTTTTTTTGTAGATGCATTTAAGGTAAATTGGCTTACAATTAGCAATTCTGCTCCTATTTTACGCAAACTTACATCTAACTTGCCGCTAACTCCTTCGAAAAATGAATAATCTAATATTTTTGAAATTAGTTTATCTATTTGAACTTGTGTGTCAGTTTGTTCAAAACAAACCATTAAAAGTATGCCTTTATCAATAGAGCTGACTAAATCCTTATTAACTCTTACCGAGGCTTTTTTGACCCTTTGTGCTAAACAAAGCAAGACTTAATTTACGGTTGGATCGAGATTTCCTGACAGATATTGCAAATGCATCTCTTCTAATGATAGTGGTGTGATCTTGTCTGCATTACCTGCGGTACCAAATGATTCGTATCTGTTAATACATATTTCCTTCATCGCTACCAAGGTTTCAGAGAGATATTTCCTAGGATCAAACTCTGATTTGTTAGCGTCTAAAAATCTTCTTATTGCACCAGTTGATGCAAGCCTTAAATCAGTATCAATATTTACTTTTCTAACTCCATGCTTTATTCCTTCTTGAACTTCTTCTACTGGAACCCCGTAAGTCTCTGGAATATCCCCACCAAACTTATTAATAATTTCTAACCAATCCTGAGGAACTGCTGAGGACCCATGCATAACCAAATGAGTATCTGGAATCCTTTTGTGTATTTCTTTTATTCTGTCGATTGCAAGAATATCGCCAGTTGGTGGCCTTGTAAATTTATAGGCACCATGACTTGTTCCAATTGCAATTGCTAGGGCATCAACATGAGTATCTTTTACAAAGCTAGCTGCTTCTTCCGGATCAGTTAATAACTGGTCATGGGTTAGAATTCCTTCGGCCCCACTCCCGTCCTCATCACCAGCCTCTCCGGTTTCAAGTGAACCCAAACAACCTAACTCTCCTTCAACAGAAACCCCGCAGGCATGTGCCATATCAACTGTTCGCTTTGTAACAGAAACATTGTAATCATATGATGCTGGAGTCTTCATGTCCTCTTCTAATGATCCATCCATCATCACTGAAGAAAAACCAAGCTGTATGGATCTCTGGCATACTGCTGGAGATGCCCCATGGTCTTGGTGCATAACTACCGGAATGTGCGGAAACTCTTCTATTGCAGCTAAAATTAAATGTCTTAGAAAATTAGGGCCAGCATATTTTCTTGCACCTGCAGAAGCCTGAACAATCACAGGACTATTTGTTTCATCAGCTGCCTCCATGATAGCTCTCATTTGTTCAAGGTTATTAACGTTGAAGGCAGGAACACCATAAGAGTTCTCCGCGGCATGATCTAAAAGCTGTCTCATACTTATTAATGACATAAATTCTCCTTAATAGTTAATCGCTTAGTGCGCTAATGGATGGTAACTCTTTTCCTTCGATAAATTCAAGAAAGGCACCGCCGGCTGTAGAGCAATAGGATATATCTTCTTTGTTTATAAACTGATTAATTGCGCTGAGTGTTTCACCACCACCTGCAAGTGTATAGGCATCAGACATGCCAATTAATTTACTAAGCTCCTCAGTACCCTCTGAGAAGTTTTTATTTTCAAAAACACCTAAGGGCCCATTCCAAATAATAGTATTTGATGAATCAATAAATTGTTTTATGTCTTCAGAAATAACCTGATCTAAAATAATTTCATTATCTTCGATCTCACTAATTTTTTTCTTTATTGGTGGGCCATCGAAACTATTTGAGACCACAACCTCCTCCGGAAGCATAATATTAAAATCGTTTAATAAGGACTTTGCGGTCTTAATCATATCTTTCTCGTAAAGTGAGTTGCCAACCTTGAAACCTTTGGCTGCCAAGAAGGTATTGGTTATTCCGCCTCCGGTAATAACCTTGTCACATATCTGGCCTAAATTCTGAATGACCTCCAACTTTGTTGAAACTTTTGATCCTCCAATGATTGCAGCAAACGGAGATGAAAAGTCTTTTAATGCCCTAGACAAGGCTTCAACTTCTCTTTGCACTAAAAAACCTGCACATGAAAGAGGAGCTACTTTGATTGCTCCATAAGTAGAGGCTTGCTTTCTGTGTGAAGTTCCAAATGCATCGAAAACATATACGTCAATATGTGCACCAATTTCCCTTGCAAGCGAATCAGAATTTTTTGATTCTCCTTCAAAAAAACGAATATTTTCTAGCATACAGATTTGTGCATTTGTATCATGGAATTCTTTCATAGAATTGATTAAGGAAATGGAGATGCCTAATTCGTTACTAAGATGACTGGCAACCGGTCTTAGAGAAAGTTGGTCATCAAAGGTGCCTTCTTTGGGTCTGCCAAGATGGGAAAGGATAACAATTTTTGCTTCTGCTTTAATTAAGTAATTTATGGTTTCAAGCGACGCTAAAATTCGAGTGTCGTCTGCGACGACTCCTTCTTTAATTGGAACATTTAGATCTAACCTTAGTCCTACTTTTTTTTTCGCAATATCTAAATCGGACAACAGTCGCATAATTCAGATTAATTTCTTGACTGATGAAATAATGTTTTCGGCAGTAAATCCAAATTCTTTCATTAATTCATCTCCGGGAGCACTTTCTCCAAACGTATTGATGCCAATAACAGCATCCTCAGGTTTTGCAATCGTTAGCCAAGAATTTGGATGAAGTGCTTCAACAAACAAGGTTGGCTTTGTAGGATCAATTACCTGATTTTTGTATTCATCTGACTGTGCTTTAAAAATATCAAGACATGGAATTGATGCGATGTTGCATAGAATATTTCCAGCTTCAAGATAATTAGCTGCATCCATAATTAAATGCACTTCACTGCCAGATGCCACTAAATTTACTTCTGATTTATTATTAAACTTTAATGCATAGCCACCATATTTGATCAGCTCAGCAGTATCTTTATTATCTACAATTGAAGGCAGGCCTTGTCTGGTTAAAATAAGAGAAGTTGGTACAGTCTTTGAAGAAACTGCATTGTGCCAAGCTACTGCGGTCTCTGTTAAATCTGCTGGGCGCCAATTATTTAAATTTGGGGTTGCTCTTAAAGTTACTAAGTGTTCAATTGGCTGATGAGTTGGCCCGTCTTCACCTAAACCAATTGAGTCATGAGTGTATACAAAAATATTTGGTATCTTCATCAATGCTGAGAGTCTTACTGCATTTCTTGCATAATCCATAAATACTAGAAAAGTTCCGCTATAAGGTTTGATGCCACCATGAAGAATCATCCCATTGGTTATGCCAGTCATTCCAAACTCTCTTACCCCATAGTAGATATGAGTTCCTTCTGGGCTTTCTGGTAAAAGCTCTGTATTCGATGAGCTTAAGGTATTATTTGAGCCAGTTAAATCTGCGGAGCCTCCAATCATTTCTGGAAGTTGCGCACAAAAGAACTCTAAACAGTTTTGAGAAGCTTTTCTTGTTGCAAGCTTTGATGATTCTTCAACACAGTTTGATAAAAACTCACTGAATTTATCCTCAAAATTATCTGGTAGCTTATTTGAGGATGTTCTTAATAGCTCAGAATAATCTTCCGGATAATCCGCTTCATAATTTTTTAAGAGATTGTTCCAGTCATCTTCATAGGCTTTTCCTGTTGCTTTTGCATCAAAAACCTCATAAACCTCTCTAGGAATTGTAAATGGAGGATATTCCCAACCCAGTTTTTCTCTCGTGAGTTTCACCTCATCATCACCTAATGCGGCACCATGAACTCCAGATGTGCCTTCTTTATTAGGAGAACCAAATCCTATTTTTGTTTTACAGCAAATAAGTGTAGGCTGATCAGCATTCTCTTTGGCATTTGAAATAGCCTGATCTATTTCTTTCAAGTTGTGCCCATCAACTTTGATTACTTGCCAGTTATAACTCTCGAAACGCTTTTGAGTGTCATCGCTAAACCAAGAACTAACTTCACCATCAATAGAAATTCCGTTGTCATCATAAAGACAAATAAGTTTTCCTAAATTGTGAGTTCCAGCAAAGGAACAAGCTTCGTGGGATATTCCTTCCATCAAACAACCATCACCTAAAAAAACATATGTATAGTGATCAATGACCTTTAGATTTTCTTTGTTAAATTTTGCGGCCAGATGCTTCTCAGCCAAAGCCATGCCAACACCATTTGAGAGCCCCTGACCAAGAGGACCCGTAGTTGTTTCAATACCAATCTCAATGTCATACTCTGGATGTCCGGGGGTTTTAGATCCAAGTTTTCTAAATCCTTTAATATCATCGATTGAAATTGGATACCCTGAAAGATGAAGCAAACTGTAAAGCAGCATTGAGCCATGACCATTGGATAATACGAATCTGTCTCGGTTAAACCATTTGGGATTTTGAGGATTATGTTTGAGGTGATTTTTCCAAAGCACAACCGCTATATCTGACATTCCCATAGGCATTCCTGGATGCCCACTGTTTGCTAACTGAACAGCATCAACCGAAAGAAATCTAATCGCATTACTTACTAGAGGTAAATTTGACATATATGATAGAAATAAAAGTTAATAATAGTACGCCTGTAAAATTAATTAAACGTTTAATTGTCTCTATCTCTTAAAAACTATAAAATACCAAATCTTAAAAAGTGATTTGTCCCTGCTTGCATACTTAAACTGCTAAATGGGGGCGCCTTTAAGGTGCAGAATAATGAATATTTCTTTAGAATTTTTTCCACCAGCAAACTTAGACTTTAGTGCTCTATTATCTGAATATAAAAAACTAGAGCACCTTGGTCCATCTTTTGTTTCGGTTACTTATGGAGCAGGTGGAGGTGCAGAAAATAAATCACTGGAACTTATAAAGGCACTTAAAAAAAATAATCTGGACATCGCTGCTCATATAACTCTTGTTAACAAAAGCATTGATGATTTAGAAAAAATAGTCTTAGATTTTGCGAAACTTGGAGTAAAAAAATTTGTTGCATTGAGAGGCGACAGTCCAGAGGGAAAATTTAAGCAGCATCCTAACGGATTTTTTAATACCTCAGACTTTGTGGAGTTTCTTAACAATAAAAACTTTGAGGTCATTGTTTCCGCATATCCAGAACCACATCCGGACTCCAAAGGGTTTGATTTTGATTTACAGCTTCTTAAAAATAAATATGAATCAGGGGCAAAAAAAGCCATTACGCAGTTTTGCTTTAGTAAAGATGATTATGAAAAATTAATTGAAACTGTTCTAAAGGAAAATATTGAAGTAGAGATCATACCTGGAATTATGCCAATTTATAACATAGAAAATATAACAAGAATGGCAGAAAAATGCGGTACTAAAATTCCACCAAATATCATCAACAAGTTTGGAGATGATGATATATCAAATCAAAAGTATGCTATTGAAATTTGTAATGATCAGCTGGACTATTTATCTGAGTTGGGCTGCCAAAAATTTCATTTTTATACACTTAACAAGTCTTATTTAATCAATAAAATTTTTAGAGAAAGGAGTTTATTATGAGTTATATATTTACATCAGAATCTGTTTCAGAAGGTCATCCAGATAAAGTTTGCGATCAAATATCAGATGCAATCTTAGATGCATACTTAAAAGAGGATCCAGACAGCAGAGTGGCTTGCGAAACTCTTATTAAAAATAATATTGTTGTTGTTGCAGGAGAGATTACTTCTAAAGGAAACCCAGATCTTGAGCCGGTGATAAGAAATACAATAAATTCTATTGGTTATGATAATGATGACTTAGGATTTAATGGATCAAATTGTGAAATTCAAAATCATATTTTTCAGCAATCTCCAGATATTGCTCAAGGCGTAAATGAGGGTGAAGGTGAGAATCTAGAGCAAGGAGCTGGCGATCAAGGCCTGATGTTTGGATATGCTTGTAAGGAAAATGAAGCTCTGATGCCTGCACCCATAGATTTATCACATCAATTGGTTAAAAAGCAGTCTGAGCTAAGAAAAAATGGTGGCTTAGATTGGTTAAGGCCTGATGCAAAAAGCCAAGTAAGTGTTATATATGACAATAATGGTAAATCTATAAAAGGCCTATCAGCAATTGTATTATCAACTCAACATGATGAGGGTATTTCTCAGGATGACTTAAAAGAGGCTGTTTTAGAGGAAATAATTAAGCCTGTGATTCCATCAAATTGGCTATTAGATGAAACTAAGATCTTTATTAATCCTACCGGAAAATTTGTTATTGGAGGTCCTGTTGGAGACTGTGGGCTTACTGGAAGAAAGATAATTGTAGATACATATGGTGGCATGGCTCGTCATGGTGGCGGTGCATTTTCAGGCAAAGATCCATCAAAAGTAGACAGATCAGCAGCATATGCTGCTAGATACGTAGCAAAAAATATTGTTGCAGCTGGTCTTGCTGAGTGGTGTGAGGTTCAGGTTTCATATGCTATTGGTGTTGCAGAACCAACCTCAATTAATGTAAACACATTTGACAGTGGAAAAATTGATCAAGCTGAAATAGAGTCGATGGTGCGTGAGGTTTTTGATCTTAGACCAAAAGGAATTATAAAAATGCTTGATTTAAAAAGGCCAATCTATCAAGATACGGCTGCTTATGGGCATTTTGGTCGTGAAGATGACTCTTTTACATGGGAAAAAGTAGACCAAATAGAAGCCTTAAAGTCTTAATTTTTTGGAGATAGTTATGAGCGAAGATTATAAAGTTGCAGATATAAATCTTGCAGAGTTTGGCAGGAGAGAGATATCTCTAGCTGAAAATGAAATGCCTGCACTTATGGCATTAAGAGACAAATATAAAGATGATCAGCCTCTCAAAGGAGCAAAAATTTTAGGCTGCATTCATATGACAGTTCAAACTGCTGTATTAATGGAAACTTTGCAAGAACTTGGTGCAGAGCTTAGATGGTCTTCGTGTAATATTTTCTCAACTCAAGATCATGCTGCAGCTGCTATGGCTGCAAAAGGTATACCTACATTTGCTTGGAAAGGTGAAACTGAAGAAGAGTATGAGTGGTGCCTTGAACAAACGATATTAAAAGATGGACAACCATGGGATGCGAACATGATTCTTGATGACGGCGGGGATTTAACCGGCTTAATACACCAACAATATCCAGAAATGTTGGAGAGAATACATGGTGTTTCAGAAGAGACAACAACTGGTGTTCATCGTTTAAAAGAATTGCTTAGAAATGGAGAACTAAAAATCCCAGCTATTAATGTTAATGACTCCGTTACTAAGTCAAAAAATGATAATAAATATGGTTGCAGGCATAGTCTGAATGATGGCATTAAAAGAGCTACAGATATGTTGCTGTCTGGAAAAAAAGCACTTGTTATTGGTTATGGTGATGTTGGAAAAGGCTCTGCATTAAGTTTGGCCCAAGAAGGAATGATCGTTCGAGTAGTCGAGTCTGATCCAATATGCGCCATGCAGGCTTGTATGGATGGCTTTGAGGTAGTTTCAACATATGAGAATGGTGTTGTTTCAAGAAAAGATGAGGACATTAATAAAACCTTACTTCAAGATACAGATTTGTTAGTTACTACTACCGGTAATGTAAATGTATGTGATGCACCGATATTGAGAAATATTAAAAATACTGCCTTGGTTTGTAATATTGGTCACTTTGATAATGAAATTGATACTGCATATATGAGAGATGCATGGCATTGGGAAGAGATAAAACCTCAAGTTCATAGAGTTTTTAGAGATGCAACCCCGGACGAAGAGCCTGATCTGAGCAGTAAAAATTATATCGTTTTGTTGGCAGAGGGCAGATTGGTAAATCTTGGAAATGCAACCGGTCATCCCAGTAGGATTATGGATGGATCGTTTGCAAACCAAGTCCTTGCTCAAATATTCTTATATGAACAGGCTTTTGCAAACATTAATGATGATGAGAAAAAGAAAGAGTTAATTACTGTAAAGGTTCTACCAAAAAAACTTGATGAGGAAGTTGCAGAATTAATGGTTCAAGGGTTTGGAGGAACCATTACTAAGCTTACTCAGGAACAAGCTGATTATATTCATGTCCCTGTAGATGGCCCGTTTAAAGAAGAAGAATACAAGTATTAGAAAGTAGGATTTTAAGTATTATTTATTCATAATACTTTGATGAAAATTTTTATTGCAGTACTTCTATTCGTATTTCTATCTAGCTGTGGTTATAAGGGTCCCATACAACCAAATACTCTGAGCCCGGGTACTCAAAATATAGATGGATCACTTTAATTTTAAACAAGGGGAGCTGTTTTGTGAGGATGTTCCCATCATAAACATTGCTGAGAAGTTTGGAACTCCAGCTTATGTTTATTCAAAAGCTACGCTGTTAAGACACCTAGATGTCTATCAAAAAAGCCTTAAAAGCCTTAATGGAATCGTTTGTTTCTCAGTAAAAGCCCTTTCAAACCTTAGTATTTTAAAGTTACTAGATGAACATGGAAGTGGCTTTGATATTGTTTCTGGCGGTGAGCTCCATAGGTGCATTAAGGCAGGTATTGACCCTAAGAAAATAATATTTTCAGGAGTAGGGAAATCTGCAGATGAAATCGCACTTGCCCTCAAGGTTGGAATCTTGTCTTTTAATGTAGAGTCTGAGAGTGAACTGAAAAGAATCTATCAAATCTCCAAGAACATGAACTTAGTAGCTCCTATTGGCTTAAGAGTTAATCCGGATGTTGATGCTGGTGGACATGAATACATAAAGACAGGTAAAAAAGAGAACAAATTTGGAATATCCTTTGAAAAAGCTTTAAATATTGCAAAAGAATATTCGAACAAGCCAGAGTTAAATTTTCTAGCAATTACTTGTCACATTGGCTCTCAAATCTTAGATCTAAAAAACTTTAAAAATGCTGCGGAGCAAATGTTAGATTTAGCAAACCAATTAGATCAAATAGGTTTAGAAATTAAGATTATTGATATGGGTGGTGGTCTAGGAGTGAGATATATTGATGAAGAGACTTCTGCTCCTGCTGAACTCATGAAAATCTATCAGGATGTTTTCTCAGGAACCAATAAAAGAATATTTCTTGAACCGGGAAGATCTATTGCCGCAAATGCTGGAATTCTATTAGCAAAGGTAGAGTATTTGAAGAATAATTTTCTTATTACAGATGCAGCAATGAATGATTTGCTTAGACCTGCTTTATACAAAGCCAATCATCAAGTTGTGCCCTTGCTAGAACAAAACATCGGTCATAATAAAGTAGATGTAGTTGGGCCTGTTTGCGAAAGTGGGGATTATTTAGCCAAAGAGGCTGAAGTTAAAATAAAAGAAAATGAATTCTTGGCAGTTAGAACTGCTGGAGCTTATGGTTTTGTAATGAGCTCCAACTATAACTCTAGACCAAGAGCATGTGAAATTCTTGTTGAGGGAGATGACTTTAGGTTAATAAGACAAAGAGAGTCTCATGATGACTTGTTTAAGCATGAAATAGATTTTTTTAAAATGATTGCCTTTGAAAAAATGCATGGTAACGGTAATGACTTTATAGTTATTGATGCTTTGACCTCAAATATTACTTTTTCTAAAGCGTTGGTTAAAAAAATTGCGCACAGAAAGCTCGGCGTTGGGTGTGATCAATTGATAGCTATTTATCCACCTAAAAAAAAGGAGGATGACTTTTTTATAAAATTC
>CACMYW010000002.1:0-58897 GCA_902617955.1 uncultured SAR86 cluster bacterium | reverse complement strand
ATTAGTTTAAAATACTTTCACAATGTCAAATTATAGTTGGCCTTATTACTCCAAAAAAGAACTTCAAGCTGTTAACTCTGTTTATGCTTCAGGAAATGTAAATTACGTTTTTGGCAATAACGGAAAGTTGTTTGAAAAAGAGTTTGCTAAATATATAGGTGTGAAGAAAGCTCTGGCTGTAGCCAATGGCACTCTGGCTCTTGATCTTTGTCTACGAGCAATTGATGTAAAAAAAGGCGATGAGATTATTGTAACTAGCAGATCATTCATTGCCTCAGCATCCTGCATATCAATTCTTGGAGCAGTACCAGTATTTGTCGACACAGAGCTTGATAGTCAAAATATTTCTTTAAGAACAATAAAGCCAGCTATTACAAAAAAAACTAAAGCAATTATATGTGTTCACTTTGCAGGCTACCCATGCGATATGCATGAAATATGCAGTTTTGCAAAAAAAAATAATCTTTGCATCATTGAGGATTGCGCACAAGCTCATGGTGCTCGAATTAAAGACAGAAGCGTGGGATCTTTTGGAGATATAAATGCATGGTCTTTTTGTAACGATAAGATAATGTCAACTGGCGGCGAGGGCGGCATGGTAACAACAAACTCTATGAAACTTTATAAGATCATAGAATCATTTAACAATCACGGTAAGAATTTTCAAAAGATTAATAAGGTTCAGTCAAAAAAAGTTTATTCATTTCCAAACGTTCATGACAGTTTAGGTCTTAACTATAGAATCACTGAAGCACAGTCAGCAATAGGATTAATACAGCTCGAGAAATTAGATCGATGGCATAAGATTAGGAACAGAAATGCAAAAATTATTATTGATGCTTTAAAAAATTTAAAAATAGTAAGATGCCCAAAAGTAAAGAAAAATTACTCTCATGCCTTTTACAAGTTGTATTTAACATTAAATAGTGATTATCTTAAAAAAGGTGCTTCAAGAAAATGTATTATTGAAGCTCTTCAATCTAAAGGAGTAGATGCTTCTTTTGGAGCGACAGGTGCTATTGATTCTGAGAGAGGGTTTTTAAAATATTCTACAAAAAAGCTATCAACCAAAAACTCCATCTTCCTTCAAGAAAACTCAATTATGCTACTTGTCCATCCCACTAAAACAAGCAAGAAAGTTAAAGAAGAGTCAAAGATAATCTTCAATGTACTTAAAAGCTATGAGCAGATGTGATGAAGGCCTAAATTAAAATCTTAAAGATCTCATGAAAAATATTGCTAAAGCATTACTAAACTTAACCAGATCTCAAAAGCTTTTTATAGTAATATCCTCAGATTTATTTTGTATGATTCTTGTGTGGGTAATATTTGGTCCCCCACTTTCGACTTTAATGACACAAGGCTTTGGTAATGAAGTTCTAGATATTATTTTTGATGAAGTTTATCAGGTCATAATTCCGGCAATCATCTCACTATTATTTTTATTTCTTACTGGCTTTTACAAAACGATGATTCGTTTCTATGACACCCTAGATACAATATTTATAGCATTAACTGGATCTTTTATTTATGGGTTTTCTTGGTTAATAACCTATTTGCTTTCTTTGCCTGTTTTTTTAAATGAGTATTTCTTTGTATTTCTCTTGCAAGCTTTCATGCTATCTATTGTCTTATATTCATTTTTGAGCTCAATAAGAATTTTCGCAAAATATATTCTTTTTACTTTAAAAGCCTCAGATATAAATGCAGAGCCAATAATTATTTATGGAGCAGGATCTGCAGGGAAGGAGCTTTATGAGGCTTTACAATTTGATAAATCAAAAAAAATTATTGGATTTTTTGATGATTCAGATGAGCTCTCTAACAGGATAATTAATAACATCCCAATCTACACTAAATTCAGTAAACTAAAGTCATTACGGAGTTCTTATGCTAATTTGTCAGTTCTATTGGCAATACCCAGCTTAAATTTACATAAACGTAGAGAATTAATTACAAAGCTTGAAAAACTCAGGATTGCTGTTCGAACTGTTCCAGCATTTCATGAATTGGTCTTTGATTCAAAGAAAATGTCTGACATACAAAATTTATCCATAAATGACATTCTTCCGAATAGAATTATTGACAGGCTCGTTATTAAGAACTTTGCTCAAAGGGAGATATTGGTAAGTGGTGGGGGCGGATCAATTGGCTCTGAGATAGTTAGACAACTAATTGCATCTAGTGTTGGAAAAATTTATGTAATTGATAATTTTGAGTTTAACCTCTTTAAAATATATGAGGAAACTAAAGCAATACTAAAAAATACAAATGCTCAGATAGAAATAATTCCAATCCTTGGAGATATCAAGGACCGTAAATTTTTAAAGAGGATATTCAAAAAACATAGCATAGATACTATTTTTCATGCTGCAGCTTACAAGCATGTCCCATTAATTGAAATTGAAGAAAATATATCGTCTGCTTTAGAAAACAACTTTCTTGGTACTTTTACCTTCGCGGAAGAAGCTGCACAAGCAGGCATTAATTCATTTGTATTAGTTTCAACTGACAAGGCAGTAAGGCCAACGAACATTATGGGTGCATCAAAACGTCTTGCAGAATTATCTATTCAAGCTTTAAATGAAAAATATCAAAAGAGTAGCCTTTCAATGGTCAGATTTGGCAATGTTATTAATTCATCCGGCTCAGTTATCCCAACCTTTTTAGAGCAGATTGCTGCTGGGGGACCTTTGACAATTACTCATAAAGAGGTAGAAAGATATTTTATGACTATACCAGAAGCTTCAAATCTTGTGATACAAGCTGGTGAGCTATCAAATGGCGGTGAAGTATTTATTTTAGATATGGGTGAACAAATGAAAGTAATTGATATTGCTAGACGATTAATTCATCTCTCGGGTAGAAGTATTGCAGAGGGGGATGATGAAAATGGAATTAAAATTATTGAGATTGGATTAAGACAAGGTGAGAAGATGTATGAAGAGCTTCTTATTTCAGGCAATGAGAAAGAAACAGTTAATAAAAAAATTTTTAAATCAAATGAGTCACATATTTCTTATGAGGAGTTGTTAGAGTTAAAATATGAAATGACGAACAATGTTGAAAAAAATAACATAACAGAAATAAAAAAATTATTAAGGAAGTATGTAGATGGGTATCCAGATGAAGATTAAATTATTTATAACTATATTATTTTTTCCGTTAGTTGCTTACTCAACAGATATTGAAAGCTTGAAAGTTCCTGATGGATTCAATATTAATATATTTGCAAATAACGTCGATAAACCAAGGCAAATGGCTGAAGGAAAAAATGGTTATGTGTTTGTTGGATCTAGTTCAGGCAAGGTTTATGCAATTAAAGATCATGACAGAAATGGTGAAATTGATGATATTGAAATTATAGCTGATGACTTTAGTGACTCATCAGGCGTAGCTTATTTTGAAGGATCACTTTATATAGCTGATATTAATAAGATATGGCGTATAGATAGTATTGAAGAAAAATTAGAAAGCTTTGATAAAAATAGTCTTGATAAGGTGCTTGTAACCGATGACCTTCCATCTGAAACTTGGCATGGAAGAAAGTGGATCATAGTTGATGAAGATGGAAGTATTCTGGTAAATGTTGGGGCTCCATGTAATGTTTGTCTTAAGGAAGACGATAGGTTTGCAACAATCCTTAGATATAAGGAGGAAAAATGGACTATTGAAGCACGGGGCGTAAGAAATAGTATTGGTTTTGACATTCATCCTGAGAACAAAAAGTTATATTTTACAGATAATGGAAGAGATTGGATGGGCGATAATATGCCTTCATGTGAGCTTAATGTTCTTGAAGAATCAGGAGATTTTTTTGGTTTTCCCTACCAACACGCTAAAAATGTAGTTGATCCAAAGTTTGGGAATCATGATCATGGCTACGAAATAAGAAAACCAATATACAATCTTGGTGCTCATGTAGCTCCAACAGGAATGGAATTTTACTCTGGTGATCAATTTCCAACTGAATATGTTAATAATGCTTTCATAGCACTTCATGGAAGCTGGAACTCATCTAACAAAGTAGGTTATAAAGTTATCCGTGTAACTCTAAATGAATCTGGTGAATTTGATGCAGCTCATGACTTCTTAACTGGTTTTCTAGATGGTCAAAAAGTACTTGGAAGACCTGCTGTACCATTTATGCTTTCAGACGGTTCACTTCTCGTGAGTGATGATCATTCAAATCTCATCTATAAAATTAGTTCAGAAACCTGATATCTTTTTATGCAAGATCTCAGGAAGCTACTTGATTTAGCTAAAAGATCTGCCTTAGAGGCAGGCTTATTTTTAAAAAGTAATTTCAATAATCCGCACATAAAGACATTTGATGATGGAAGAGATATTAAGCTTGCAATAGATTCAGAATCAGAGAACTTAATACTCAATACTATAAGGAGCGAATCAAACCTTCCAATATTATCTGAAGAATCAGGAAAAACTGATGATTTAGGGGAAAAATATTGGATAGTAGATCCGCTTGATGGAACCTCAAATTATTTTAGAAAAATACCTTTATGTGCTGTATCAATTGCACTCATGAAAGATAAGAAACCTTTACTGGGTGTTATATATGATTTTATGAATGATGACCTTTACTATGCAGCAAAAAGCCATGGATCTTTCTGCAATGAACAAAAATTATCAGTATCAAATATTACTAATGCTAAAGATGGGACCATCATGACCGGAATCCCAGCAAAATCCAACTATACAGATGAAGAATTCTCAGCAATCATAAATCTTTTTCAATCATGGAAAAAAATAAGAATGATAGGCTCCGCAGCAATAGCAAACTTATTTGTTGCTATAGGCAAGGCAGACTGTTATGAAGAAAATGGAACTTTCATATGGGATGTAGCTGCTGGAGCAATAATAGTTGAAGAGGCAGGCGGTTTTGCAAGTTTGTCAGAAATAAAAAATGATTTTCGTGTAGATGCAAAATTTACAAATGGAAAAGTAACTCAAGAATGAATGGATTAGTCTGGCTAAGATCTGATTTAAGAATTGATGATAATCCTGCTTTAAGCATGGCTAGCGTTGAATGTAAAAAGCTAGTCTGCATATATTTACTAGCAGATAAAGAGTGGAAAATACACAATAATGCTAACGTAAAGCTAGACTTCATTCTTAGAAACTTAAAGAGTTTGTCAGGAGATCTTAAAAAGTTGAACATACCATTAATCTCTGCATGCGCAACAAGCTTTGATGAAATCCCAATTATAATTTCCAAGTTGTGCAGTTCTAATAATATTAAAAAATGTTATTGGAACAATGAGTTTGGTGTTGATGAAGAAAGAAGAGACAAAAATGTTGAGTCTAGACTCAAAAGTTTAGAAATAGAATATCAGAGTTTTGATGACCAAACTTTATTTAAACCTGGAACACTTCTTACTGGTCAGGGGAATCCTTTTTCAGTCTTTACTCCTTTTAAGAAGAAATGGATTGAGACCTTTTCACTGGATCATTTGGAAATAGAAACTGATATCCGCATAAAAGAACCATTTAAGGTAATTAATACCCTTAGTGAAGAAATTTCATTTACGAAAACTCATGCTGTAGGTATGGACTTGTGGCCTCCAGGAGAGCTTGCTGCTGAAACCAGACTAAAAAGTTTTCTAAGTAAAAAAGTATTTCACTACTCTAAAGACAGAAATGATCCGATCCTTGATGGAACCAGTAGGATGTCTCCATATCTAGCTATAGGTGCCATTTCAAATCGGCGTTGTTTATTAGAAGCTCTTAAATTAAATAATTTTGAATTACAGACTGGTAATAAAGGAGTCTGTAAATGGATTGATGAAATTATTTGGAGAGAGTTTTATAAAAATATCATGCATTCCTTTCCAAGGGTAAGTATGAATAAGCCTTTTAATATGTCTACTACATCAATTCAGTGGAGGCATAATGAAGTGGAGATTAAAGCATGGAAAGATGGTAAAACAGGATTTCCATTAATTGATGCTGCCATGCTTCAGCTTAAGTATGAAGGCTGGATGCATAATAGGTTAAGAATGGTAGTGGCAATGTTTTTTACAAAGAATTTACTTCATGATTGGCGCATTGGCGAAGCTTTTTTTATGGAGAACCTAATTGATGGCGACTTTGCCTCTAATAATGGAGGTTGGCAGTGGAGTGCTTCAACTGGAACCGATGCTGCACCATACTTTAGAATATTTAACCCAGTCACTCAATCACAAAATTTTGATCCAAGTGGGGAATTTATCAAAAAATACTTGCCACAATTGGCTTCACTTAATAATAAAGAAATTCATCTGCCATCACCTGAAAACCTTTTTGAAATCGATTATCCTGATCAAATTGTAGATCTTAAATCTTCAAGATTAAGAGCTATCGAAGTATTTAAGGCTAACAAATAACAATATAACTATTACTTATTTTATAAATAAATATTATCAATAATCATTAGTGTTTATGTATAATCTTTATTCAAAAATAGGGAAAATTACATGAAAAAAGAGCATAGATTCTACATAAATGGTGAATGGATTAATTCATCTTCAAATGAGCTAATAGAGATTGAAAATCCATCAACTGAAGAGGTCATTGGTTCCATTTCTGCAGGCACAACAGAAGATATAGATCTTGCAGTAGCTGCAGCAAAAAATGCATTTCAATCCTTTGGGTTTACATCAAAGGAAGATAGGATTGCAATTTTAGAAGAAATCATAAAAAACTATGAGGCATCAGCTGAGGATTTAGCATTATGCATATCTGAAGAGATGGGTGCACCACTGTGGCTTTCTCAAGTCGCGCAAGTTGCATCTGGCTTAGGGCACTTTAAAGATACCTTAGCGGTCTTAAAAGACTTTGAATTTGAGTCAAATGAAGACCATTACTTAGTCAGAAAAGAACCAATTGGTGTTGTTGGAATGATTACTCCATGGAATTGGCCTATGAATCAAATGTGCACAAAAATTGCTTCAGCATTGGCAGCTGGCTGCACTATGGTTCTTAAACCAAGCGAAATAACCCCTTTCTGTGCAGTAATGCTAACCGAAATCTTAGATAAATCTAATCTACCTAATGGAGTCTTTAATTTAGTTCATGGATATGGGCCTGTTGTTGGTGCAGCTTTATCTGAGCATCCTGATGTGGATATGATGCACTTTACAGGATCAACCAGAGCTGGAGTAGCCGTTGCTCAAGCATCTGCTCCGACTGTCAAGAGGGTGGCTCAAGAGTTAGGTGGAAAATCAGCAAATATTATTCTCAAAGATGCAAATCTTGAAAAGGCAGTAGCTGCAGGTGCAAATCATTGTTTTTTAAACACAGGACAATCATGTAATGCTCCTACTAGAATGTTGGTGCATTCTTCACAATATAAGGAGGCAGTTGAAATTGCTAAAAACGTAGCTAATTCTATTGTTGTTGGGAAACCAAATGATGAAGGAGTAAGAATCGGCCCTATTTCTAATAGATCTCAATATGAAAAAGTCAAAAGACTTATTGATATTGGTATTGAAGAAGGAGCAACTCTTGTTTGTGGTGGGACTGATTTACCTGAAGGATTTGAGAATGGATTCTTTGTAAAACCAACAATTTTTTCAAATGTTACAAATGATATGACAATAGCCAGAGAGGAGATCTTTGGTCCAGTCTTGTGTATGCTTTCCTATGAAACTGAAGATGAAGCAGTTAACATAGCAAACGACACTCCATATGGATTAGCGGGGTACGTTCAGTCTGAGAATTTTGATCATGCAAAAGAAGTTGCAACAAAAATAAGAGCAGGACAAATTGCTATTAATGGCGGTTCAAATGCTGGACCGGCAGCACCATTTGGAGGGTTTAAAACCTCTGGGAATGGAAGAGAGCATGGTAGACTAGGCCTTGTTGAGTGCCTTGAAACAAAAGCTATTATTGGAAGTTAATCTAAGAGATCAGGCTGCTCGTTGACAATCATATCAAACAAAGGTTGAAAGCTAGCCCATAGTGCAACGTCGTTAGCAATAAAACCTCTTGTTTTAATTGCCACTTCATGAGGAATCAAAGTTGGCTTTCCTGCTGCTTCTGCCATTAGCTGTGACTGACAGCATTTTTCCATAGATAAAAAGTACCAAAGCGCAATATCTACAGAACTACCAGTGGCCAAAATTCCGTGATTCTTAAGGATAATTACTTGCTTATCTCCAAGGGAATTTGCAATTCTATCCCCTTCCTCAGTTTCTTCTACCACACCAGAAAAATCATCATAAATTGCTTGTCTTTCATAAAAAGCACATGAATCTTGAGTGATTGGGTCAAGAAACTTGCCAAGAGATGAAAACGTTCTTCCATACATTGAATGAGAATGAGCTGCGGCATTAACATCTGGTCTGGCTTTATGAAGTCTCGAATGTATTGCAAAGGCAGCAACGTTCACAGGCTTACTACCTTGAACAACTTCACCATCATGGTTTACAAGTAATAGATCTGATATTTTAATTTGACTGAAGTGAACTCCTAAAGGATTCACCCAGAAATGATCACTAAATTCGGGATCTCTGAAAGTAATATGTCCAGCAACTCCTTCGTCATAGCCAAAATAGGAAAATAATCTAAACCCAGCGACTAGTTTTTCAAGCTGGTTTCGTCTCAACTCTGCCGGAGATTCAAATTCAATTATCTCAAGCCCTTTATCTTTTAAGGGTAATTTTCCTAATTTAGTATCAATTCTTAATGGTGAAACTTTTGCCATAATTCTTTCTCCAGAGTGTAAAATAGTTTAACCAAATCGAGGCGGATATGAAATATAGAATAGAAAAAGACTCTCTTGGTGAAGTTAAAGTGCCATCAACCGCACTTTGGGGTGCTCAAACGCAAAGAGCACTAGATAATTTCAAAATCAGTGGAATTAAGTTTGCATTTCCTTTTGGAAGATCTTTTATTGAAGCGCTAGGCATAATTAAGCACGCTGCTGCTAGCTCTAATGCCAAATTAAAATTACTACCATCAAACAAAGCAAAGCATATAAAGTTCGCTGCTAAAGAGGTTATTGATGGCAAGCATGATGATCAATTTCCATTAGATATTTTCCAAACAGGCTCAGGAACAAGCACAAATATGAATGCAAATGAAGTCATGGCAACAATTGCATCAAGAAAAGGCAAATCATCAATTCATCCTAATGATGATGTGAACATGAGTCAAAGCAGCAATGACGTTATTCCAACAGCAATTCATATTTCTGCTTTGCTTGATGTTGAAAAGCTATTATTACCATCCCTTCAAAACCTTATAAAACAAATAAAGTCTAAAGAATCTAATGTTAAGGGTATTGTTAAAACTGGAAGAACTCATCTTATGGATGCTATGCCCATCGACATGGCTCAAGAGCTATCAGGTTGGGCCGCTCAATTAGGTGACCAATATAAACAAATTAAGCTTGCAACTGAAGGCTTAAAATCATTGCCTCAGGGGGGCACAGCAATAGGGACTGGGATCAATGCGCCAAAAGATTTTGGAAACATTTTTGCTAATGAGGTCTCAAAACTAACAAAGATGAAATTTAAGCCATCAAGAAACTATTTTAAATCTCTTAGCAGTCAAGATGCTCCTACAAATATTTCCAGTGCAGTAAAAAACTTGGCATTAGTACTTTTAAAAATTTCAAATGACTTGCGATGGATGAATAGCGGCCCTTTAACTGGTTTAGGTGAAATTGAACTTCAGGCTCTTCAACCTGGAAGTAGTATCATGCCTGGAAAGGTTAATCCTGTTGTAAGTGAATCGGTAATGATGGCTTCTGCTGATATATTAGGAAATGATTTGACTGTGTCTTATGCAAACCAAGCCGGAAACTTTCAATTGAATGTCATGTTGCCTGTCATTGCATATAACTTACTTAAAAGTATTACTCTTGCAGCTAACTCATGTGCTTTATTGGCTTCAAAAGGAATCAAAACCTTTAAGGTCAATAAAAACAATATTGAAAAACAATTATCTAAAAATCCTATTTTAGTTACTGCTCTCAATAGAGAAATTGGCTATGAAAAGGCTGCTTTGATTGCTAAAAAAGCATATAAAGAGAACAGACCTATAATTGAAGTTGCACATGAAGAGACAGGGATATCAATTAAAAAATTAAAATCAATACTAGATCCAAAAAAGCTAACCAAAGGTGGTATTTAATTTATGGATCTAACAAAACAAAAGTGTGAAGCATGCACCATTGATGCTCCATTGGTAGATGAAAAAAGATTTCCTGAACTTTTGAAAGATCTTGATGGTTGGGAAATTATTTTTGGAAATATTAATATTCTCTCTAAAACCTATTCATTTAATAGCTACAATGACTCTGTCAAGTTTTCCATGGACATCGCGAAATTAGCTGAAGACGAAGATCACCATCCGGCAATTTTATTAGAATGGGGTTCTGTAAGAGTCCAATGGTGGTCACACAAGATAAAAGGTTTACATATGAATGACTTTATTTGTGCAGCCAAAACTGAATTACTAGCCAAATGACTTCATAAAGTTATTTTGTTTTTTCTTTTTCCTAAAAGTATAATTCCATATGGGAAAGATCAAATTCAAAGCTCTAACATATGATGATGTCTTGCTGTTACCAAGATACTCTGATTTTGTCCCAAAAGAAGCCTCTTTAAGAACAAACCTTACTAGAGAAATATCTTTAAATTTGCCAATAATTTCAGCCGCAATGGATACAGTAACTGAATCAAGAATGGCAATTGCTATGGCTGAAAGCGGGGGTATTGGAGTTATTCATAAAAACAATACTATTGAAGATCAAGCAACCCATGTTCGAACAGTCAAGAAATATGAGAGTGGAATTGTTAAAGATCCGATAACGATTGAGTCAACTGAATTAATCGAAGACCTAGTTAAGCTTACAAGTGAACTCAATATCTCAGGCATGCCAGTTGTTGATGATGGAATTTTAAAAGGCATAGTTACTTCTAGAGATTTTAGGTATGCAGATAATTTAAATGAATCTGTTAGTTCTATCATGACTCCACTTGATAGGTTAATTACTGTTGATGAGGGAACTAATCAAGATGAAGTGAAAAAATTAATGTATCAGAACCGCATTGAAAAGGTATTAGTACTGGATAAAGCTGGCAGTCTTTCTGGACTAGTTACCATGAAGGACATAGATAAGTCTGCTGAGTTTCCGTTAGCAACAAAAGATAACTCTGGACAATTACTAGTTGCTGCTGCCCTAGGAACCGGTGCTGATACATTTGATAGGGCCGAAGCCCTCAATGAAATGGGCGTAGATGTATTTGTTGTCGATTCAGCTCATGGCCACTCAAAGAATGTTATTGAAACTATCAAACTGCTAAAAAGTAACTTTAAAGATGTTCAAGTGATTGCTGGAAATGTTGCAACACCTGATGGTGCAGTCGCTTTGGATGAGGCTGGAGCAGATGCAATCAAGATAGGTATGGGTCCTGGTTCTATATGCACCACTAGAATTATCGCAGGAATTGGTGTCCCTCAAATTACAGCAATATTATCTATTAAACATGCTATGAAAAATTCAATGACTCCACTAATTGCTGATGGGGGTATTAGGTTTTCAGGCGATTTAGCAAAAGCAATTGCTGCTGGTGCATCTTCGGTAATGCTTGGCAGTATGTTGGCAGGCACAGAAGAAGCTCCGGGTGAAATAGAACTTTATCAAGGCAGAAGCTTTAAAACATACAGAGGAATGGGTTCTTTAGGTGCAATGTCAGAAAGAAATGATACAAATAGATATTCTCAAGATGAGGTAGAGGCAGAAAAGCTTGTTCCAGAGGGAGTAGAAGGCAGGGTGCCTTATAAAGGCGTTGCAGTTAAAGTTTTAGATCAGTTTGAGGGTGGATTGCGTCAAAGCATGGGATACGTTGGATGCAAAACCATAGAATCGATGCAAACTGATACAGAATTCATCGAGGTAACTAATGCTGGCATGATGGAAAGTCATGTTCACGACGTCATGATCACTAAAGAAGCTCCAAATTATCAAAGAAGCTAGCTTATAAAAAAATAAATTTTGACAAAAAGATTATTGTAAGAAACCATGCTCCTGAGGAGATAGTTTTAAGTTGTCCTGAAAAAATTTTTATTATCACATAAGATAAAAATCCAAGCGCTATTCCATTTGCGATCGAAAAGGTTAATGGCATCATTACAATTATTACAAGAGCTGGTAGTAGATCGCTTAAATCAGACCAATTCAGTTTTTCCATGCTGCTCAACATCAAGATTGCTACGTAAATCAATGCACCAGATGTTGCATAAGCAGGAATCATCGTAGCAAGTGGAGCAAAAAATATTGCCAAAAGAAACAAAATTCCAACTGTAACTGCAGTTAAACCAGTTCTTCCGCCAGCCTCTATTCCAGCAGAGCTCTCAACGTAACTAGTTACAGGAGAGCATCCAAATAAAGAACCAACAGCACTTGAACTACTGTCAGCTTTTAGTGCTCTATCTAAATTATCAATACCACCATCATCGTTTATAAGTTTAGCTTGGTTAGCAACCCCAACAAGGGTTCCAGCTGTATCGAATAAGTTAACAAAGAGAAACGACATAATAATACTGATCATGGCTAAGTCAAATGCTTGAGAAATATCTAGTTTCAACAAAACTGGCATTAATGAGGGGGGCGATGAAATGATTCCATTAAATTTAATTAGATTTAGAGCTAAAGCTATTGAAGTCACTAAAAATATTCCTATAACAATGGCACCTGGTATTTTACGGATCGACAGTACAGCAATTACTAAAAAACTAACCATTGCTAAAAAAGTTTCTGGCTTATTAAGGTCACCCATGCTGAGGAGAGTAGATTCATTTGAAGTAATTATCCCGCCACTTTTAAGACCAATAATTCCAATGAATAGACCAACACCTGCACCCATTGCAATTCGTAAATTGAAAGGAATACTCTCTAACATCCACTGTCTTAGTGGCGTTACACTCATTATAAAAAATAGAATTCCAGCTAGAAATACGGCACCTAAAGCAACCTCCCATGTGTAACCCATTTCACCAACCACTGTATAAGTAAAAAAAGCATTTAGACCCATGCCAGGCGCTAAACCAACAGGCCAATTTGCATATACTCCCATTGCAATACAGGCAATAGAGGCAGCAATACATGTCCCAACGAAACTGGCACCAATATCCATGCCGCTTGCAGCCATCATTTGTGGATTCACAAAGATAATATATGCCATGGTTATGAAGGTAGTGATACCTGCAAGAATCTCACTCTTAAAATCAGTATTAAAATTTTTTAATTTGAAGATTTTTTCGAGCATTTTTTCTTTAAAGGTATTTTAAAATCAAGTTTACAACTTATACTATATTTTTGTTATAGCTTTTAAATGCATTTAACAACCAAAAGTAAATCTCTCATACTTTTCGAGGTTCGTAATTTTAAAAATTATCTAACAAAAAATGGCATTAATATTGCATAAATATTATATAAGAACATTTTATTTAAGAAGGGATTAAAAATTATGAAATTAACAAGCCATCTAAAAAGTATTAAGTTTTTCACACTTCTTTTTGGTTGTATTGGTCTTAGTGCACAAGATAGCTTCATAGAAGAAGTATTTGTAACTGCCGAAAAGAGAAGCGAAAGCTTGCAAGATATATCACAGGCGGTGACGGCAATAAGTGATGAAGATATAGAAAATAAAAACATAACTTCCTTTGTGGATCTAAGTGCAATCGTTCCAGGAGTAACTGTAGCAAAAAATGAAGGTTATAAGACAGTAATTTCTATAAGAGGTGTCGGAAACGAAACTAATCAAAATGCGATCGCAGCTCCTTCAGTTGCTTTCCACATGGATGGTATTTTTATAGCTTCTCCATTTTCATTACAAACTGATTTTATTGATGTAGAAAGAATTGAGGTTCTAAGAGGTCCTCAAGGAACACTCTTTGGACAGAATTCTACTGGGGGGGTGATAAATGTAATTAGCAAAAAACCATCCATGGATGGATATTTAGGTAAAACTGATATTACTTTTGGAAATTATGGCCTAACAAAATTTCGCTCATCTAACAATATTGTTTTAGGTAGTTCAACTGCTGCCAGATTTTCAATTTCCACTACAGAAAGAGATGGTTTTAGCGATAATCTAGTAACAGGACAAGATCTAGATGATGATAGTAATTTGAGCCTTCGTGCGGATTTCCTTACAGAGTTTGGAAATAGTTCATCATTAAGATTTTTTGGTCAGTTTTTTGAAGTTGATAGAAATGGTTCTGCTATGAAAGGTATAGATGATCCCTCACCGGATCCAAGGGACTTATCTCAAGACTCTATCTCAAATCATGAGCTAACGTCAAAGATCTTTGCCGCAATTTATGAATCTGATCTTGGTTACGCAAATTTAAAAATTATGGCGAGCATCCAAGAGGATGACATTTCGGTAACCAGAGATAATGACCGTCACAATTTCGGTGATCCGGTTTTAGCTATTCCTGGTCTGGGAGAAGGAGCAACTTATCAGAGAGCTGAGTTTCGCCCTGAAACTTCTCTAGTCGACACAACAACCTTTGAAATTAATTTAGTTTCTAATGAGCCTGCAATGGGTGGAAAGCTTGATTGGACAATTGGTGCATTCTACATGGATCATGAGATTGAAAATCATATTCGAGGATATAGAGATAACGATTTAGACGGAGAATTACAATATGTTTGTGGTGAGCCATTTGCAAGAAATGATTACTGTTTTACAGTTGGTGGTCCTGATCCCTGGTTTTTCTTTGAATTTGACTTTGTAAGCGATGCTTTCCCAAAAAGAGAGTCATTCTCAGTTTATGGAGAAACCACCTACAGCGTTTCTGACCAATTCCGTATCCTTAGTGGGCTTCGATATTCTGATGATGAAGTCGAGAGTTGTGTTAAAAATTTCTTCACAACTGTATGTGACAACTTAAGTGGCAGTTCTGATAAGACAACTGGAAAAATAGCTGCTGAATTTGATCTTGATGATAATACTTTGGCGTATCTTGCTTTCTCGGCTGGCTTTAAACCAGGAGGAACAAATCTTACATATGGCTTTGCCGATGATAACGCGCCCCCAATGGTTTACCCGAATTTTGAGGCTGAAACAGTAGAGTCCATGGAATTTGGTCTTAAAACAGATTTATATGATGGCAGGGCAAGAGCAAATATTGCAATTTTTTCATATGATTATGAAAATCTTCAATTCCAAGCGACAGATCCTGATCCTTACCGAGGTGGAGTTGCCAACATTCCTGAATCAGAAATGTCAGGTTTAGAGATTGAATTTACTGGCTTAATTTCTGATTCGCTAACCTTAGACATGAATCTAGCATTTCTTGACTCAGAAGTATCCTCTGATTATGAGGCGCTAGATAATGTTGATGCATACCAGTACTTCTTTGGTGAAGAAGATTTGAGATATGGCCTAAGAAAAAATATTAGAGGTAATGAACTGGCTAAGACGCCTGAATTTACAGCTGACATAACTATGACATATGAAACTGTATTATCTTCAGGAACAATGTTTACTGGAATACTTCAATATGTAGAAAGAGGCGAATTCCAACAACGCGTAAATAACAATCCGATAGTAGACGCTATTGATGCTTATGATATTTTGAACCTAACTGCTAGCTTTGATTTTGTTGGTGATAAATGGGGATTAGATTTCATGATTCTTAATGCAACCGATGAGGATGGAGTCAACTCTAGCATGACGGACGTATTTGGAGTTGCGGCTACCGGTTTAGAATTAATTCCACCAAGACAATATATGCTTAGATTAAGCATGAATTACTAAAAAGTTATTCAGCTCTGTACTTAAATTTCGTGGTTATCAATATATAATTAGCCATGGAAAAGCTTTTTATTAAATCTGAAGACCTTATTCAAGATTCTTTTCAGCTTGCCATGCAGGTCTACGAAGATGGATATAGACCAAATTATATTATTGGTGTTTGGAGAGGTGGAGCGCCCATTGGAATAGCAGTCCAAGAACTTTTTAGTGTAATGGGAGTCTCTTCAGATCACATTGCCATCAGAACTTCACACTATAAGGCTATCAATCAAAGAGATAGCGAAGTTCAAGTTTATGGACTTAATTATATTATTAAGCAAGTGGAATCTGAAGATTCGCTGCTAATAGTTGATGATGTCCATGATACTGGTATATCTATTGAAAAGATAATTTCTGACCTTAAGTTCGCTTGTAAAAAAAATACACCTGAAATAAGGGTTGCAACACCTTACTTTAAGCCAACAAACAATAAAACTAATAAAAGACCAGATTATTATCTTTATGAAACTGACAAATGGCTTGTATTTCCACATGAACTTGAGGGTCTTTCATTAAAGGAATTAAGAGATAATAAACCCGAAGTTTCAAAACTGATTAATAAGTTATCAAAGCTTATAAAATGAGCAGTAATATAACTTTATCAAAGTCAGATCTTGATACTATTTTAGTTTTAGATTTTGGATCTCAATATACTCAATTAATAGCTAGAAGAGTCAGAGAACTTGGAGTTTATTCCGAAATATTCCCATGGGATATTGCAACAGAAAAAATATCTGCACTAAACCCTAAAGGGGTAATTCTATCTGGTGGCCCAGAATCTGTAACTCAAGAAAATACTCCAAGAATTCCAGAAATTATTTTTAACTTAGGCATTCCTATTCTGGGTATTTGTTATGGAATGCAAACACTGGCCGAGCAAAATGGAGGAAGTGTAACCACTTCATCTACAAAGGAGTTTGGTTATGCAGAATTAAAGATTGAGTATGCCTCTAAAATCTTTGATGACTTAGATACAAAAAATCTAGATGTTTGGATGAGTCACGGAGATCATGTTTCGATCTTGCCCGATGATTTTATATTGAGTGCATCAACTCAATCTGCACCTATCGCGGCAATGGAGCATAAAGATATGCCTTATTATGCTCTTCAATTTCATCCCGAAGTAACGCATACAGATAAGGGCCAAAAAATCATTGAAAATTTTATAATAGATATTTGTAAATCTAGAAGAAATTGGAAATTAAATGATTTAATTGATCACAGAATAAAAGACATTAAAGCGAAAGTTGGGGATAAAAAAGTTCTTTTAGGACTATCTGGGGGAGTCGATTCATCGGTAACTGCTATGTTGCTTGATAGGGCGATCGGTAAAAACTTAATTTGTATGTTCGTTGATAACGGCCTATTAAGAAAAAATGAAGTTAATGAGGTAATAGATCTTTTTAAAAATAAAATTAATCTTAACCTTGAGGTTGTGGATGCAAAGAAAACATTTTATAGGCACCTAAAAGGCGTAACTGATCCCGAGCAAAAAAGAAAAGTTATCGGTAGGACCTTTATAGATGTTTTTGATAACGAATCAGTAAATTTACATACCTCTGACGAAATAAGTTTTTTAGCACAAGGAACAATTTATCCTGATGTGATTGAATCATCTGAGTCTGAATCAAAGGAAGCTAGAATAATTAAGTCTCATCACAACGTTGGTGGATTGCCAGATGAAATGAAGATGAGCTTAGTAGAACCTCTTAGGGATCTATTTAAAGATGAGGTCAGAAAAATGGGCGCTTTATTAGGCCTGCCTAATGAAATACTTAAAAGACATCCTTTTCCTGGTCCCGGACTCGGAGTAAGAATATTGGGTGAGATAAATCAAGAAAATATTTCAATACTGCAAGAGGCAGACTCAATTTTTATTGATGAATTAAAAAAAGAGGGCCTTTATGACGAGGTCAGCCAAGCATTTTGTGTATACCTACCAGTAAAATCTGTTGGTGTCGTTGGGGATGAAAGACGTTATGCAGATGTTATAGCTCTAAGGTCTGTTAAGACTGTTGACTTTATGACAGCTGAATGGTCAAAATTACCTTTAGAGTTTTTGGGGAAAGTATCAAACAGGATCGTAAATGAATTAGAGGGAGTGAGCAGGGTAGTTTATGATATCTCAGGCAAACCACCTGCAACTATTGAGTGGGAATAAATGAAAAAAATTCTATTAATTGACGCACATCCTGATAGCAACAGACTTACCAGTTCTTTGGTAGATGCTTACAAGCGAGGCGCACTTCAAAGTGGATACGACATTAGAACTATAATCATAAGAGATATGGAATTTAATCCTAATCTTAAGTTTGGTTATGAGAAGCGCATTGATCTAGAACCTGATCTGCTGATGGCTATTGATGAAATTAAAGCATGTGAGCACATGGTTTGGTTTCACCCTGTTTGGTGGGGCGGTTTACCAGCGCTTGCAAAAGGGTTTATTGATAGAACTTTTCTCCCTTCCATTGTTTTTGATTACAACGAATCGAAGCTCGGCGGTATGGGATGGGATGGGTATCTTGAAGGAAAATCAGCGCGCATTATAGCTACTATGGATACCCCAACTTTCTATTACCGTTGGATTTTTAATGCCCCTAGCGTCAATCAGTTGAAGAAAGCGACGCTTGAATTCTGTGGAGTAAAGCCTGTTAAGGTAACTGAATTTTCTCCGGTAAAAGGCTCTAAACCAAAGACTCGAGATCGATGGATTGAGAAAGTTCTTCAACTAGGACTTAAAAGTAATTGAGAATAATAGTTACAAAGAAGTTACAAAGTCTATTTCAATACTCTTAAAACCATTGATTTTATTGAGGTTTTAGATAACGTAACTATGGAGTGGGAATAGTTCATCACTTTTAGAAATATAATATAAGGATTTATGATTTAGAAAGTAGTTAGAAACTCAACCCTTTTTTGTTGCTATTACTTACTTTCTGTCTATATTGTTTAAAACAAAGTTAGAAAGTACAGCAACTATTACAAAGCATAAGAAATATGAAAAAAGACAACTATCTCGTTCTTAATTTAATGACTGAAAAAGGTTTTGAAGTTCTAAAAACGATAATTCACTTAAAGAACTTAATTGCTTTTGTGATTATCGGAAAAGATGCGAGTGTAAATGATGATTACAGCGAAAAAATCACAACTTTATGCATTGATAACAATATAGAATTTTATTTTCGAGAAAATCAGCCAAAAATAGATAAAAACATTTATGTTATGGCAGTTTCTTGGCGATGGATGATAAAGCATCCAAAAAATAAACTAATAATTTTTCATGACTCTATTTTGCCTAAATACAGAGGTTTTGCACCATTAGTTAATATGCTGATAAATGGAGAAAAAGAAATCGGAGTCTCCGCAATCTTTGGTGCTGATGAATACGATAGGGGTGAGATTATTTCTCAGAAAAAAACAACTATTGGTTATCCAATCAAGATTCAAGATGCCATTCAGATTAATAATGAGAATTTTAAAAGTCTTGTTTTGGAAGTAGTAGAGAAAATTTCTGCTGATAAAGATATATCCTCCATCCCACAAAAAGAATCTGAATCTTCATATTCAATTTGGAGAGACTATGACGATTACTTTGTAGATTGGAGCAAATCATCTAATGAGATTAAGCGACTAATTGATGCTGTTGGATTTCCATATTTGGGTGCTCGCAGCAAATTAAGCGATGGAAGTGAAATTTCAATTAAAGATGCAGAAGTTATTCCAGATGTTGATTGCAAGTTAAGGCATATTGGAAAAGTTATTTTTGTTGAGAAAGGGTGTCCAATTATTATTTGTGGAAGTGGATTGCTTAAAATAACAGACGCATCCTTTGTTGAAACTAAAGAATCGTCACAATTTTTACCTCTAAAAAAATTTCGAATTAGATTTATTTAAAAAAACTAATATTGTCTTTAATAAAAACTGAAATTTTATGTGGCAAAGTAATGTGTTGCCTGCAGTACATATGTAGATTGCCATAAAAAGTTAGAAGGTAGTTGGAAACTAAAAAGTTATATGTTAAAAATCAATAACTTACATACGTGCTACAGTTGAGTGGGAGTAGTTGAAATAACTTAACTTATTGATTTTATTGATATTGTTTGTTAATTATGTATTCATGTTGATCGTTGAACACGTCTAATTCTTAATTGAGGTTTAAATGAACTTGAATAATTACAAAATCACAAAATTTATCAATGCTTCTGATTTAGATAATTCGAAATTATGGCTTGCAGAAGCGAAATTTGGATTTTCGCAATTAAAAGAAACAATATCTTCACTTGCTGATGACTCAAAAATATTGGAAGTTGGGTGTGGAAGCGGAATTCTCTTGTCTGTTTTAGCTGAAGAATTTCCTAACCATAAATTTTTGGGGATTGAGCCATTTGGAGATGGATTTTCAAACCTTAAAGATTTGAATGCTGTTGTTAAAGACTTAGGTGTAAATCTGTCGATTGAAAGGTATGAAGAACATCAATCTAGGTATGATTTTATTTACTGCGTAAATGTTTTTGAGCACGTTAATGATTGGCAGCATTTTTTAGATTGGGCCTCTAACAATCTTACTGAAAATGGACGATTTGTAGTACTTTGTCCAAATTATGGATTTCCTTATGAATCACACTTCAAAATACCTATTATTTTTAATAAAAGACTCACTTTTAGTATTTTTGGAAACAACATCTTAAATTTTGAAAAAAATAACAACTCTTTGGGACTTTGGAAGTCTTTAAACTTTGTCAAAAAGAGACATGTTTTAGCGTACTGTAAAAAAAATATTTCGAAACTTGGATTCTCTGTGAGTGACGACACTTCAATAATTGACTACATGATTGAGCGAGTGTCAAAGGATGCTGAATTTAGGAAACGACAATCTACTATTGGAAAAGTTGCCTCGTTGTTGAAGGCTTTAGGAGTTTTGAACTTAATAAAGAAGTTTCCCAACTTTTTGCCTTATATGAAACTTTATTTCAATAAATCGATGTGAATTAAATAAGTAATTGATCCTATTGAGTGTGAATAAAATGGAAAAATCTAATTACAAAGAATGGTCTGTTAATTTTAATGGAAAAATAATCAAAGTATCTAATTGGTGGAATTGGGAAGGGAAGGGTGCCGCAGATTTATATTTAGATAATGAACATTTAGATCGAAACACAGACATGTTGGTAAATCCTAACAAAGCAATGCTTACTAAAAGTGAAGTTTCTGATGATATAAAATCTATTGAAGTTTTTTTGGCAGGGTTTTTCTCAGTCAAATTATCAATAATGGTGAACGGGGTTGTAGTTCTTCAAGATAAATTAAGTTTGCTTGATAGATTTGCAAAAACATTTTTTTCAAAAAAATGATACAAACTTCGTACAAAATGTTTTAAAAGTACTGTATCTAAGGGGTTTTAAACTATGCGATGGTGATGGGGAACAATATAAAATTTTTATAGCTTTTTAATCATCCCAGCACAAAAGATTAGTTTATGTATCTTTAAGAGATTCCTTTATTTGTGAAGCAGAAAATAAGTTATGAATTATAGACCAGAAATAGATGGGCTTAGAGCTTTAGCAGTATTACCGGTAATTTTATTTCATGCTGGTTTTGAATGGTTTGATGGAGGATTTGTAGGGGTTGACGTTTTTTTTGTTATTAGCGGCTATTTAATAACAAACATTATTATCTCTGAAATGGATAAAGGTACATTTAGCCTCATCAACTTCTATGAGCGAAGAACTCGACGACTTTTACCAGCATTATTTTTTGTGATGTTTATATCTCTTCCTTTTGCATGGTTATGGCTTACACCTAATGACTTAAAGGACTTTGGGCAGAGCCTCATTGCTGTTGCAACTTTTTCATCAAACATTCTCTTTTGGTTGGAGAGCGGTTACTTTGATAATGCAGCTGAGTTGAAACCTCTGCTTCATACTTGGAGTTTGGCAGTTGAGGAGCAGTTTTATTTATTATTCCCTTTATTCTTGTTAACCACTTGGCGATTAGGAATTAAAACTATACTTATATTGCTATCTATAGCTTTTTTGGTTAGTTTAATTCTTGCGATATTTTGGATACAGAATTCCAATACTCCTAGATTAATATCAGGTACATTCTTTCTTTTGCCATCCAGAGGCTGGGAATTGCTAATTGGAGTTTTTGCTGCATTTTATCTCAAGAATAATTTACATTTTAGCTCTTATTTTTTTAATCAATTGTTAAGCATATTAGGTATTGGAATGATCGTTTATTCGATTATCACTTTTAATGAATCAACGCCTTTTCCTGGTTTATATGCCCTTATCCCTACAATTGGAACATTGTTATTAATTTTATGTGCTGTACCAAAGACTTTCGTTTATAAATTACTCAGCATGAAATTATTTGTCGGAATGGGCCTTATTTCCTATAGCGCATATTTGTGGCACCAACCTTTGCTAGCATTTTATAAGCATAGATTTTTTGAGGATGAATCAGTGACTATTCTGATATTTTTATGCTTGATGTCAATATTTATAGGATGGCTAACTTGGCTATTTGTTGAAAGACCATTTAGGCAAAAAAATTATGTAAAAAGAACTACAATTTTTAAATTATTAGCATCATTTATTATTTTATTTATCTCAATAGGTTTAATACTAGATAAATCAGAAGGTGCCGAGTATAGAATTAACAAGTTCCAAGAATTTGTGGATTATAGAGATATTACTTTGCCATCTGGTAAAAATTGTTTTGAAATTAAGGATATCCATGAAACATGCAGGATTGGTAAAGGCAAAGAAATTATATTCATCGGAGATAGCCATTTATTATCTTTAGTGAATGTTTTCATGGATGATCAATTTAGCAAAGATTATACTCTCATACCGTTGATTGCTGGAGAGTGCTTCCCTGTTTTAGGATTTAGAAAAGTATTTTCTAAAACAGGAATAGAGCAGGAATCATGTAGTTTTAGAATCCAAAATGAGAGATTTAAGCTTATTAATGAGCTTGACAATCCTATTATTGTTGTCGGCGGTAGATTACCACTTTACTTATCTGATGGAGAATTTTTTAGAGAGGAATCTGATACATATAGACCTTTCATTGCGATTGATGATTCTCAATATGAATATGTAGATGCTGTAGAACAATATCTGCACAGGCTCGCTGAAATTAGTTCACAACTTATATTAATTTATCCAATACCTGAATTTGGTTTTGATCAGTATAAATTGTATGCAAAAGGATTATTGTGGGGAAAAAATTTAAATAACTCCTACGAAAAAAAATATTTCAATGAAAGATCAGAAAAGGCCTTTGATCTACTAAATAAGATTGAGGGAGATAATGTACTAAGAGTTTTTCCTTCAAATTATGTCTGTAGAAAATCAGGCTCAACGAATAATATGTGCTCACCAATATATATGAAAAAATTGATATATTCTGACGAAAATCATTTCAATTCTGAAGGAGCAAAGCTCTTACTAAATGATCTAAAAGTGATTTTAAATTAGAGTATTATTGGTCTGAGTTTACAAGACTTTGAAATGTTAAAATGCAATTTTTGAAAACTTATAAGTAATTAACTTAAACATAAAATGGTATGCTGTAAGAGATTATATTTATTATTTTTAACGTAAAAAAAATAAAAAAAACTATATGGACCATACAAATATAGAATTACCCTCAAACCGGAAGTTTGGTTTATTTTTTACTTTAATCTTCTTAATCGCTGCAATTTACTTTTACTTGGATGACCATGAAATATTGTTATACATGTTTGGATTGCTGTTTGTCACTTTCTTGGTAATAAGTATTTTTAATCCAAAAGTGTTGTCTCCTCTTAACGTCATATGGATGCGATTTGGATTTCTAATAGGAAAAATTATTGGCCCAATTGTAATGGGTGTTATTTTCTTTGGAATTTTTACTCCCATGGCTATTATTATGCGACTGTTTGGACGAGACGAATTGAATCTGAGATACAAAAAGAATGATAGTGACTGGGTAAAACGCAAACAAGGACCGCAAGTAACATTATTTAAAAATCAGTTTTAATGTATAGATAAGCTATGAATTTTTTAAAAGAGCTTCTTACATTTCTTCGAGTACGTAAAAAGCTTTGGTTAACCCCAATTATCTTTGTAATGTTGATTTTGGGTGGCTTATTGATTTTGGCTCAGGGCTCTGTTATTGCTCCTTTTATATATACGATATTCTAGATTTAAAACATGTTTATACTTGGTATATCTGCTTTTTATCATGATAGTGCTGCATCTTTAATAAAAAATGGTGAAATAGTAGCTGCTGCTCAAGAAGAACGATTTACGCGAAAGAAGCATGACAGTAGTTTCCCAAAAAATGCTATTGAGTATTGTTTAAAAGAGGCAAATATTAATGCTAACGAGATCAGTCATGTGATTTTCTATGAAAAACCTTTTTTAAAGTTTGAACGTCTTCTTGAAACATATCTAGCATTTGCACCTAAGGGATTTAAAAGCTTTGCAATGGCAATGCCTTTATGGATTAAGGATAAGTTATTTCAAAAATCACAATTGATAAAAGATCTTATTACTATTCTTGGTGAGGAAACAAAATGGCATGACCGTATATTATTTTCTGAGCATCATTTATCGCATGCAGCCAGTGCCTTTTATCCATCGCCCTTTGAAAAAGCAGCTATATTAACAATAGATGGAGTGGGTGAGTGGACAACATCTTCAGTGGCAATAGGAGAAGGCTCTAATTTAAGAGTTTTAAAGGAAATTATGTTTCCGCACTCTCTAGGCTTACTTTATTCAGCATTTACTTTTTACACTGGCTTCAAAGTAAATTCAGGTGAATATAAGGTAATGGGTTTAGCACCATACGGAAAGCCAAAATATGTTGATTTAATAAAAGAGAATTTAATAAAAATTCATGAGGATGGAAGCTTTTGGCTTGATATGAGCTACTTTGATTATGCAACCGGACTTACAATGACCAGTAAAAAATTTGACTTACTATTTGGAGGACCACCCCGAACTTCAGAAACAGATTTAACACAGCGAGAAATGGATTTAGCTGCATCAATACAGAAAGTTGTGGAAGAAGTTGTTATAAAAATGGCAAAAAACATTTCAAAGGAAACTGGTATGCGAAATTTGTGTCTTGCTGGTGGGGTTGCGTTAAATTGCGTAATTAACGGCGTATTATTGAAAGAAAAAATCTTTGATAACATCTGGATACAACCAGCTGCTGGTGATGCCGGTGGCTCGCTGGGAGCAGCCTTTTGTGCATGGTATTTACATAATACTAATAAGCGCAATCCTTCAACTCAACGTGATGCAATGAAGGGTTCTTATTTAGGCCCAGGATATTCAGATTTTGAAATAGAAGACCAGCTAAATTCAGCCGGCGCCATTTATAGAAAACATTTAAATGCGGAGTTAATAGAAAATGTTGCATCGGCACTTGCCAATGGAAAAGCAGTCGGCTGGATGCAGGGCAGAATGGAGTTTGGACCTAGGGCGCTAGGTGGGAGAAGCATTATTGCTGATCCACGCTCACCAACAATGCAAAAACAGTTAAATCTAAAAGTGAAATTTAGAGAAAGTTTTAGACCCTTTGCACCAAGTGTTTTACGTGAAGAAGTTAGTGATTGGTTTGAACATGATGAAGATAGTCCCTATATGTTATTGGTTACAAAAGTAAGAGAGCAAAAACGTCTTTCAGTATCTCAAGAGAATGAACTTCTATTTGGAATTGATAAGTTAAATGTTCCGCGTTCTTCTGTTCCAGCAATTACTCATGTGGATTACAGTGCGAGAATTCAAACTGTTCATGCAGACACTAATCCCCTTTATCATGCTGTTATTACAAAATTCAAGGAGAAAACCGGTTATCCACTGGTTGTTAACACTTCCTTTAATGTAAGGGGTGAACCCATTGTTTGTTCACCATTAGATGCCTTTAAATGTTTTATGGGTACAGAACTAGATATATTGGTTATTGGAAACTGTTTTTTATTGAAATATGAGCAGGACACATCACTCAAAGAAAATTACAAAGAAAGATATGAGCTTGATTAAGAAAAGTACTAATAGAGATATCATGACTATTCTTGTAATAACATTTCTTCTTATCACTTTAGTTAACTTTACATTTGTTTACTACTCACCAAAAATTTTAAAAAATCTTCCTGTAATAGTAGCAGGATCAATCTTGCCTTGTTACAGAACCCTTTATCATTATGATGGCAAAAATTTAAGCCAAATAAACTTTGTATTTGGAGATAGTTTTAGCGAAGGAGCTGGAGATGAATTTTTAAGCTCAGATCCAGAATACGGTATTTTTAATAAACTTAAAGATACCAAAAGCAGTGCATTAATTTTTGGACGCGGAGGATACGGGAATATTGGAACAGTGATGGAATTCAAGCATTGCTATCCACTTCTTTCAACTTACACGGATTTTAATACGGACGAAATTATTCGATCACAAGTAACTTTTGTATTTTATGAAGGAAATGATCTTAATAATAATTTGGTTGAGAAAGAGAGGAAATTTAATGAGCTAACTTATAAAATTAGATTCTTTCTTCCAGTTTATGAGTTCATGTTCAAAGAGTTAAGAAGATTATTAAAAATTTTTGATGACTACATTAATGATGAGTTAGAGAAACCTAAAAATGAGAATCCTTTGACTAATAATTTTTTTGAGGCATATAAAGATACTTATCCGCAATCAGCAGCAACAGAATTAAATGATGATGAGCTTGATCAAAGTGTAAATCTCTTGATGTCTAGTCTAGACTCGATAAAAACCATGTTGCCAGATGCTTATAATTTCTTACTGCTTTATATTCCTTCTGTAACAAGCTCATACGAAATTAATGGTAAATTAAAAGTACAAAGCTACCAAGGCAATGAGTATTTTGAAACCACAGGTGAGTTTAATGATCAAAGGAGCAGATATATTCGCGAAGTTATAAGTTCTTATCTTGATAAAAATGATTGGCATTTTTGTGATGCAACATCGAGCATTTTGTCATTAACAAGAGAGGGTATTCCTGTTCATGGACCATTAGACTGGAAACATCTTAATAAGAAAGGCTATCATGCTGTTGCATATGCTTACAGCAAATGCCTAGACCTGATAAATACCTAAGGTTGTAATACTTTGTGAAGTTAATTATGAATTTGGTCAACGGAAGTCTTAATGTAATTTAAATGAAATAATTGTAAAAAATTACCTTAAAACCATATGATAAGACGAATAATAAAAAAGATTTTATTGATCAGGCAAGAAAGGGATTTAACAAATATGAAAAGTCACTGAGTTTTGGAGCAAAAGCAAGAACTTTATCTAGTATTTTAGACGCTACTAATGCACCCGCAGTAATTGATTTATTATCACTTGATGTAGAAGGAGCAGAATTAGAAGTTTTGAAAGGGGTTAATTTTTTTAAGTATTCCTTTAAATATATTTTGGTTGAATCTAGAGATATTAATCGCCTAAAAAGTTTTCTTCACACAAATGGATACCACTTAATTGATCAGTTGTCACATCATGATTATCTATTTGGTATGCAAGAGTAATATTAAGTTTATGTAAGGCTAACTAAAGCTTAAAGAGATAATTTTTGTATGAATTATAGGGTTGAAATTGATGGTTTGAGAGCATTAGTAGTTCTGCCTGTTATTCTATTTCATACTGGCTTTGATCTTTTTAGTAGATAAAATTATTGAATTACTTGTAAATTAATAAGTTAATTTTTGAAATGATTTTATTACTCAGCCTAAATATTTATTTAAGTAAAAAATATTATTTAATTTCTAATACAATTACATAAACTTAGTAATTAATTTATCTTAAGAAAATACTGATATAGATTGAATCTCAAGGCAATGATAGCAAAAATTTTTACACTTCTTTCAAGAAAGCAAAGAACAAAGTTTGCATTATTAGTTCTTGTTCAGTTTTTTGCTTCATTTCTTGATGCAATTGGGATCATATCAATACTCCCATTCCTGATGTTAATAATTGATCCTGCTCAACTGAATGGCGATGGCTTTCTTTCTTACATATATTCTCTTCTTAATAATAAGATCGAAATAGATAAAGATAGTTTTTTAATTTTTTTGGGCGTCCTATCTGCTGGCTTAATTTTAATTTCTACAATTTTAAGGGCCTACACCTCACATAACATGAATAAATACATTGAAGAAAATAGGATTGGTCTATCAAAAAGATTATTAAGTGTTTATTTAAATGCAGAATATTCTTTCTATTATAATCACAATGCTGCAGATGCATCTAAAACAGTTATTTCTGAAGTAGATTATTTTGTGGACAAAGTTTTCAGGGCAGTTGTTATTGGTTTTTCTCAAACAATATTCTTAGTTTTACTCAGCTCAATTTTTTTATTAATAAGTCCATTACCCACACTAATTGCTTTAGTGAGCTTTATTGTTTTATATCTTTTAACTTTTAATTCATTAAATTCTTTTATAAAAAATGCTGGGGCATCTCTCTCCGCATCAAATGAGAAGCGACATAAGCATATTATTGATGCAGCAAATTTAATCAAAATGATTAAGATTCAAAATCAAGAAAATTTTTTTATTAAAAAATACGATGATGCTGCAAAAGTTTCTGGTTCATCTATGGCAAGATTTATGACCGCAAACCAGACTTCTGCTTTTGTAGTTGAGGGATTAATATTTTCAGTAGTAATTTTAGCTGCACTGTTACTTATTATTACTAATGGCGGCGTAGAGGCTCCAATAGTTCAAGAACTTGTTCCATATTTTGCTTTATTTACATATGCGGTAATAAGAATTAAACCGGCTATGCAAAGCATTTATATTGGAATTTCAAGTCTTAAGTATCTTGACGAAATTATTGATAATTTAATAAGTGGAATAGAAACTTATAGAGAAAATGAGCAAAAGAAAATATACAAACAAGACTCGACCCAAATTAGGCTTAAAGAGACCTTAACTTTAGAGAATGTTTATTTTAAATATGAAAATGCAAAAAAATATCAACTTGAAGATATAAATTTAAAAATTAATAAAAATGATCGTGTAGGTATTATTGGAAAGTCTGGTGGAGGTAAATCAACACTTTTGGATTTAATCATGGGACTCATAAGCCCATCAAGAGGAAAAATTTTAGTCGATGGATTAGAAATTTCTAATAATAACCACAATTCATGGCAATCGAAAATAGGATATGTTCCACAAGAGGTCACACTCCTAAATGATTCTTTATTTATAAATTTATTTATTGATAAGGAATATACTAGCGATAAAATTGAGCATGCCAAAAAGTGTCTTAGACTAGCAGACCTTGAAAATTTTGTAACTAGACTTGAAACTAATTCTGATAAGAAAATTATTAACGAAAAAAATATTTCTGGTGGTCAAAAACAAAGGATAGGTATTGCAAGGGCACTTATTAGGAATCCAAATTTATTGATCTTAGATGAAATTACCAGTTCACTTGATGAAAAGAGCGAAGCCAAGGTATTAGAATCCATTTATAACCTTAAAGAAAAGACTATTTTGATTGTTTCTCATAAAAAAGAAAACTTATATGGATGCAATAAGATCTTTGAATTAAAAGATGGCAACTTAACCTTTTTTGACTACTCATAGTCTAGCTTGCCTATATAACTGTTTTTAAGAGCATTTGATTTATCTAAAAATATCAGTAAATAAAATCTAGAATTTTTATTTTTCAGTAAAGCCATAATCATTAAAAGATATTAGATAAGTTATTTATAATTAAAAATAAATAATTTCCTTATTAATATAAGATAGATTTAATATGCTTGATATAAAAAAAATATGTGTGATAACAGGCTCTCGTGCAGAATATGGCTTGTTAAGAAAATTAATTAAGATATTAGATGTCTCTGAACTCTTTCAACTGCAATTAATTGTAACAGGCTCGCATCTTTCTAAAAAATTTGGGGAAACAATAAACGAGGTTGAGGGAGATGGTTTTAAAATTAATTCAAAAATTGATATAAATTTGGTATCTGATACACCAATAGGAATCTCAAAATCTACATCTATTGGTTTAAGTGGATTTGCAGGTGAATTTGAATTATTAAATCCTGACATGATTCTTGTTTTGGGAGATAGGTTTGAAATTTTGTCAGCAGTTATTGCTGCTATGTTTGCAAGAATACCAATCGCCCACATACATGGAGGAGAGCTCACAGAAGGAGCAATTGATGATGCGATAAGGCACTCGATCACAAAATTTTCTCATCTTCATTTTGTAGGTAATGAAGTTTACCGTAAAAGAGTGATACAGCTTGGCGAGAAACCAGAGCGTGTATTTAATGTTGGTGGTCTTGGAGTTGATGCTATAAATGATATAAATCTTATTCCAAAGAATAAACTAGAAAAAGATCTCAATATTAAATTTTTAAAAAAAAATCTATTAATAACCTTTCATCCAGTTACGCTTGAAGATGGGTCTTCTTTAAAGCAAATTTCAGAGCTTTTAGATGCCTTATCTAATCTTCGGAATACATCTTTGATATTCACAATGCCAAATGCTGATGGTGACAGCCAGGTTATTTTTGAAAAGATAGAAGACTATGTTTCATCTAATAAGAATGCATATGTTTTTATCTCTCTAGGTCAAGTAAGATATTTAAGTTGCTTAGCACAGGTAGATGCTATTGTCGGAAATTCTTCAAGTGGTCTCCATGAGGCTCCAAGTTTCAGAAAAGCAACAATTAATATTGGAGATAGACAAAAAGGAAGAATCCAGTCTAAAAGCGTGATTAACTGCAAACCTCTATCCCAAGATATTCAAAAAGCAATTAAAGATTCTTATAGCCAAGAGTTTAAGGAGCGCCTTCTGAATGTACGAAACCCTTATGGAGATGGCGGAGCTGCTAAAAGAATAGTGGAAACTATTTCGAATGTTGATTTATCTTCCTTAATACATAAAGAATTTTATGACTTAAAATGAAATATTTACCTTTAGAAATTATTATTTTTTTTAAAAACTAAAAAAGCGGATTGGTTTTAATAGACAGTTATTTGGCTCGCCAGAGCAGTTAAGAGAAGAAGTAGTAACTTTGCAAATTTCTTAGAATTTTGTTGGAACAATAAGATCTATTTAACTGTATAATGCACAAAAATTTTTAAGTAATGGCTAAAAAACCTCTAAGAATTATCCCAAGACTTGATATCAAAGGGCCTAACTTGGTTAAAGGAGTTAAACTTGAAGGCCTAAGAGTGCTCGGAAACCCTGAATTATTTGCAGAACATTATTTTAATGATGGTGCTGATGAATTCTTTTTTCAAGACATTGTAGCTAGCTTATATGATCGTAATAATCTTTCAGATATTGTAAATATTGTTGCAGAAAAAGTATTTATACCACTTACAGTCGGCGGCGGGATAAGAAAAATTATAGATATTGAGAATATTCTAAGAGCAGGAGCTGATAAGGTATCTATAAATACAGCAGCAATTAAGAACCCTAACTTTATTAAAGAAGCATCTGAGGCTTTTGGATCATCCACAATTTGTATTTCAATAGAATGCAGCAAGATAGCTAATCAGTGGATAGCTACTTTTGATAATGGCAGAGAAAGATCAAATTATCATGTTTTAGACTGGGTGAAAAAAATTCAAGACCTTGGTGCTGGAGAGATAGTTTTAACTAACGTTAACAGAGAAGGTACAGCCAAGGGAACCGATCAAGATCTCCTTGCTTTGGTGTGCAGTGAAATCAACGTTCCTTTTATTTACCATGGTGGAATCAATACTGTTGAAGATATAAAAATCTGTCAGGATGCAGGATGCGATGGTGTTGCGATAGCATCAATATTACATTATCAAATTTGTAAAAGCCTGGGATCTACCAGATCTAGCGAAGGAAATTATAAATTTATTGATGAAAATTTAGATACTCCAACACTTGTTCAAACTTCTTCAATAAAGCAACTTAAAAATTTGCTGCAAAAAAGGGATGTTCCAATAAGGCTATGAATTTAGATACTATTATTATTGATACCCAGTTAAGCAATCTACACAGCGTAATTAATCTTTGCAAAAAATTTCAAATTAGCTATGCCACCTCAAACGAAGTTAAAGATCTAAAAAATGCAAAATCTATTATTCTTCCTGGAGTTGGTTCTTATAAGGAGGCAATGAAAAACTTACAAAAATTGGATATGATTTCGAGAATAAAAGATTTTTGTCATTCTGGAAATCCAGTTTTGGGAATTTGCCTTGGAATGCAGCTTCTTATGGAAGAGAGTGACGAATTTGGTCTTACAAAGGGATTGGGGATTATCGAGGGTAACGTATCAAAACTAGATTCAAACAAAGTCCCTTCAATTCCCCATGTTGGCTGGAATAAAGTATTTCTTAAAAATGGAACCACTCCTTTTTTGGGAACAGACTTTAAAGAAGACTATTTCTATTTTGTGCACTCATTCTTTGTTTCTCCCTTATCTTCACTAGATTTTATATGTGAAACTAATTTTGGAGAGCAAACCTTTTGTTCTTCTTTTGGAAAGGGTAACATTATCGCTACGCAGTTCCATCCTGAGAAAAGTGGAGCCTGCGGATTAGCTTTATGTACCAATTTTTTTAATCTAATAAAGTAATTATGTCAAAAACCTTATTTAATTTACCTGCCGAAGTTAAATTTTGTACAAGGTGTGTTATGTCTAATCAAAGACCAGCTTCAATTCCTGAATTTAAGCATACAAGAAATAGAGATGGTGCTAAGTACCTTAATATTGATGACCAAGGAATTTGCGATGCATGTAGACATGCAGAAGATAAAGAGAAAATTGACTGGGATTCTAGAGAACAAGAGCTTATTTTGCTTCTTGAAAAACACAGAAAAAATAATGGTGAGTACGATTGTTTAGTACCAGGTAGTGGTGGCAAAGATAGTGTTTTCCAGTCCCATATCTTGAAATATAAATATGGCATGAATCCTCTAACATGTACATGGCCTCCAATTTTGTATACAGATTATGGGTATCAAAATTTTAAAAATTGGATAGAAATTGGTGGGTTTGATAATGTTACGTTCAAACCAAATGGCAAAGCCATGAAAACTCTCACAAGGCTAGGGATTCTGAATCTTTTCCATCCTTTTCAAACATTTATATTGGGTCAAAAGAATCTAGCTCCAAAGATAGCAAAAAACTTTGGAATTGACCTAATATTCTATGGGGAGAATGAAGCAGAATATGGAAACCCTCTTGCAGATAATTCAAGATCCTTAAGAGATAAGTCATACCATACCCTAAAAAACCTCGATGATAGTTATATAGCTGGGATACCATACAAAGAACTAATAGAGAATCACGGCATATCAAAAAGTGATTTAAAGGCATTTCTACCACTAGAGGCATCTGATTATGAAAAAACTAACATTGAAGTTCATTACTTAGGGTATTACCTTAAATGGATACCTCAAGAAGCTTACTATTACGCCGTTGAAAACGTAAACTTTGAAGCAAGACCCTTTAGAACTCAAGGTACTTACTCAAAGTATAATAGCATCGATGATAAAATAGATGATCTCCATTACTATACTACCTTCATCAAGTTTGGTTTAGGTCGCGCATCTTATGACTCTTCTCAAGAGATTAGAAATAATCATATAACAAGAGAAGAAGCTCAAGCACTTGTTAATAAGTTTGATGGTGAATTTCCAGATAATTATTTTAATGAAATTCTTGAATATCTAGATATAACCCCAGAGGAATTTAGTAAAGTTGAGGATGAATTTAGATCTCCTCATTTATGGAAAATGGATGGAAATCAATGGATTCTTAAACATTCCGTAAATGGGCCTAAAAAGATTACTAAACCATAGAAATTACTTAATAAACTGATTCTCATTCATAAATATTTCAAGTAAGTGCAATCTGTCGTTACCAAAAAAATATGGTTATCAAAGAAATGTTAACAGTTTCTTAAACAAATATTAATTGATCCTAAGGTTATTTGATTTCCATAGAAACCTTGCAAGAAAATATAATGCAAAAAAGCACAACAGTAATAATGAGATTGACAAATTCAGCGACATAACAGAAGAAATAACTAGAAATAAAATAAAAATTAAGGATGTAATCAGTAAAAAAAATAAAGTTTTTATATAAGTATTTGAGAAAAGCTCAATACTAATTAAATATCCACTAGCCAAATTGAAAATTAGGTTATAAATATACGGGAATAATAGCAAATATAAGTAATTAAGCTCACTCAGCCCATAATAAGAAAAAAGTGCAAACATTAGGAGAGCATAAGGAATTAGAATATAGAAGAATAAGTTAATAATTGACTTCTTGTATATTTGAATAAGCTTTATTTGTGTTTGATCATCACTTATCTTATTAATTAGAAATTGATTTTTTGTCCTAATAAAAATGCCTTGGATAGATGACATAAAATATGCAATGAAGCTGTAAACACCAAAAATTGTTTCTGAAAGGATTGATGAAAAGAAATTTCTTTCGATATATCGTAGCAGCTCAAAAGGTAAACCCAGTAAAGTGTTAGATATCATATTTAATAGATCACTGACATTTGGATTAAATATAAAATTTTTGTAGATCCTAATCTGGATAAAATAAATACTCGAAAATATAAGAATGAGAACAGAGTTCAGACTCCAAATATTTAAAATAAAGTCTAGATCAACCGAATAAAATAAATCCAAAAGCATCACAAGAGGCATCCATAGGTTTCCTGCTATAGTTAAAATTAAATTCAAGAAGTACTTTTGAGACCCAATTGTATGTATGTTAATAATTGAGAAAGTTATGCTACCGAAAAGAATTGCAAAGAATAAAACAGGATTTGAAATACCAAGGAAGCAAGATAGGATTAAAATTAATACAAGACTGATGAGGCTTGGAAAGAAAAAAAATAAATTTATCGCTCTTTGCTTAGATACTGAATGCTGCAATACATTTGGCAAACCATGCAACATGATATAAGAGCTGAACATTATTTGTACTGTAAATAATGAGTATTCGCCAAATAAAGCAGGGCTTTTTTGAAACATTAAAAATAAAGTTAATAATGAGGAAAAAGTTAAGTAAATAAATTTTGAAAGATATACCAACCTTTCACTGCTAAGCTTTAATTTAAGCACTTTTATTTTTTAAAGAATTTATATAAGCTTTTATGTTTGGAAGTTTATCGAGATCACTATAATATTTAGGATGTATATTTGCATCGAAACTACAATCAAGAATAGTTTTAATGATTGAGAGCAAGTCATTTTTATTAAATTTATGATCAATCATTAGTCGTAATTGGTTTTCTATTTCATACAAATTATGAAGTGGGTATGCATTTTTAGAAATATTAAAATAGTTTTGTCCTAACACCCCAACAGGCTTTCCCATCATCATTGCTTCTAATCCCATTGTTGATGAAATCGTTAAGACACCAGATGAATCAGAGATTAAATCATAAATATCATAATTTTCATCACAAAGAGTAACATTGTGAAAATTTGCAATCTTTTTATAAAATGATACAGGCCTTCTGCCAATACAGTGCTTATGTTCCTTGACTACTAATTTGTATCCATATGGCATTGATTTAGATAATAATTCAGTTAAAGCAAACATATCATATAACTTGCTTCCTTGAACTAAAGTAGCTGCCTCTGGAATAAACTGAAGAGGAAAAATAAAATACTTTTCGGAAAAATGTCTATATTTTTTAACTTTATCATACCCAATTTTTCTGTATATCTTTTGCAATTTTCCAAAAAATAGTTCAAGCGGGCTTTCTGTTAGATGCAGAGATTTATTGTCAGCAAAATAGCGTTTTATATAGCTCAAGTAATCAATGAGTTGAGTAGTAGTTAAATATTTGAATTGCAATTCATTGCTGGATGCTAAATAACCAGGCTGTTGCTTATTAGCGACATATTCTTTTATTAGCTGTTCTTCCCTATTTTTTTCTTCTAATAAATTGTGTCTATATCTCTCAAGAAAATTGATTGGCATATTATCAAATTTACAAGCATAAAAAAATTTACTACCAATCCTAGCGTGAATTGGATACAAAAAGTGTATATTTGCTTTCAAGCAATATTCAGACACAAAAAATGAAAGAAGATCAGCAGCATGGGAAGAAAAAATTAAGTCAACTTGATATTTGTTTATTAGAGAAATTGCCTCATCAATAATTTTATATGCGAGTCTTTCTCTTAACTGCTTGGGTTTCTTCATCAAATGCCTATCTGCATTAATGCAATTAGATATTGATAAATTTGTAAATTCTTCTATCTCTCTGAGATCATTCTTTAGCTCATATTTTCCTGAAAGAATTTCCCTTTCTAATTCTGAAATATATATAAGATCATTAAATTCAAAGTTACCAAAATTCTCATTTTTACCGTAGGCAATTCCAATGAAATTCTCAAATCCTTGTTCTTTTAAAATCGGTGAGTAGTCTATAAAGAAATTATCTGAGACACTGAATAAATACATTATAGTTTTCATAAAGAAAAACCATCATCAACGATAATATTTTGTCCATTAATAAACTTAGATGCATCAGACAACAGGAATAGAACTGTCCCACATACATCTTCAGCTTCTAGCATTCCAGTTCCAAAGGTATTCCTTTTGTATGCTTCTAAAAAATTTTTTTCTTGATTATCAAAGATGCCACCAGGACTAACACAGTTTATACGAAAGTCAGAGTGATTAATGTACGATGTGATGTACTTGCTTAGGTGAATTAGAGATGATTTTATTGCTGAGTACTCGATTGGCATCGTCATTTTTGTATCATTATAAATTTCAAATTTTGGGCTTATCACTCCATATATAGATGCAATATTTACCAAGGAAAAAGGTGTTTTTCTTTTTATAAAGTAATTTGCACAACATCTAGAAAATGAAAATACTCCACCTAAATTCATTGAGATATTTTCATTGAAATCTTCAACTGCAACATCAAAGAAGCTTTTACCATAATTATTATTTCTTGGATAAGTGCAGTTCACCGCTCCATCAAACCTAATATCTCTTTTAAAAAGTCCCTCAACTTGATCTAAATTATTAATATTAATATTTAGAACTTTTAAGTTCTTATGCTGAAAAACTTTATCTTTAGAAAAGTTTATGTCTGCTGCGTATATTTTTGCTCCATGAGACAGAAGCTCCTTAGTAAGCTTTTTTCCTAATAGACCATTTGCACCAAATATGAGGAAGCTTTTGTTCTTGATATCAAATTTCATCTTGCTGGACTCCCATAAGAGATTCGGCAAATTTAAAATCATAAATATCATCTATATCTATTGCATTTTTTTTATGAATATCAACTCCTATCACTTTGCCATCAAAAACACCATTATTCTTTTTTATATAATCAGGCGTTGTTACATATACAACAGTAGTTACATTGAATACTTTTGGTTGATCTTGTCTCCTGATCACTTCTTTATCTAACTTTTTTACAATTTTAAGACAGTGGCTTTGGTTGTACTCAACCATATTAAAATAAGGATTATTATCCGCTTTAGTAATTCCAATACAAATATCCGCATCTTCATTTGATATTTTGGTTATTGCTTCGTTGACATCTTCTACTCTTCTTAAAGGGCTGGTAGTTGGAAGACTAATAAATTTATCAAAATTACCATATCTATTTTCTACATGTGAAACTGCATGTTGCCATGCAAGCCATTCAGGACTGCTGTCATTAGAAATTTTGTCTGGTCTTCTTATTGCATTTGCGCCAAGGTTTTTAGCAAGATCAAGAATCCTTTCACTATCGGATGAAACAAAAATCTTGGAAATCATTTTACAACTCTGAGCAATATTGATTGAGTATTCTAAAAGTGGCTTGCCTTTTAACAATCTTAAATTTTTATTTGGAAGACCCTTAGATCCACCTCTAGCAAAAATAAATGCAAAATTTTTCATTATTTATTTACTTGATCAAGATTATGTAATTTTATTTTTTCAATTAAATCAATCACCTCAACACCATCTTTTGGGGTTGCTAAAATATTTCTAGCCTGATTACAAAGATTTATAAAATCTTTTAACATTTCTATATATATCCAATTTAAATCAAAATTCTCATTATCGTAGATTACTTCAGAATTTTTTTTATCAACTAATACTACCTTGTGGTTAAATAAATCCCATTCAAGGACACCTTCTGTTCCAACAAATCGACATTTTCTATGTGGTTTTTTTTGTAAAAAATCTAAATGGATGCTTATGTTTATTTCATTATCGTTTTTTAAAGTAAAATCTACACAGTCTTCAACATCAAGCCTTAGCTCACTTGAGCGCCTTAAATTTGAATGTATTACTTCTAGGGGACCAAAAAACCAATTCAAATAATCGAGTTCATGACTTAATTCCAAGAGGACACCACCGCCAAGCTCTTTGTTAGCTGAAACTGACTTTAGATAGTCCTGATCTGGTCTCCAATCAGGTAAATAATGACCAACCTCTACATTTCCATAGAATAGTCTTCCCAAACGACCACTTGAAAGAATTTTTTTTACAATATTTGATGATGGTAAGTATCTTAAACAATACCCAACACCTACAGGTATTTTGAATTTATTGGCATTCATATAAATTTTTTTAGCATCAGAAATTGTTGTCGCAAGAGGTTTTTCAATAAGGACAGGTATTCCATTTTGAATAAATTTGTTAGAAAAATATTCATGAAGATTAGCTGGGGCAGCAACTATTGCGCAATCAATTTGTTTTTCAATTAAATCATCAACATTTTTTGCGATAGAGTCAGCATAATATAATTTTTTTTGGGGATAGTTTTCTCTTGAAGATAGCGCAATTATTTTTGTGTCTGGAATTAACTTTTTTATATTAGAGCGATGTCTCTCTGCTATATTCCCTGTTCCTACTACCCCAATTTGATTGAAAACTCTCATCTAAGACTTTAAAAAAATTTTTGTATGTTATGTTGATTTCTCAAAATAAATTTCTAATTCACTCTGCGCTCTATCAAAATCATTTTTTCTACCAATGTCTAACCAGTATTCATGTATAGGAAAAGCTCCGATATTTCCCATATTATTAAGTACTTTAGATATTAACTCGGGCATGTCCATCTTTGCTTTCTTATTAATATGTTTTTCAATTATTGACCTATTAATTAAATAGATTCCCGCACTGATTTCGTAATTTTGGATAGGTTTTTCAATAATGCTTACCAGCCTCCCCTTTTTTGAATTAATTACACCGTAAGGCACCTGATGTTCATAAAAATTAGTCGCAACTGTTAAATCATTTCTGTTATCTATATGAAAATCTATTAGCTCAGGATAATTAATTCTAGTTAATATGTCTCCATTGATTATTAACAGTGATTCAAATTGGTAGCTATCAGGTATTATCCCTAGGCATCCAGCTGTACCAGAGGGTGATTTTTCATGAAGATACACTATTTCAACATTAAAAATTGAGCCGTCACCAAAATAATTTATTATCTTTTCAGACAGGTGGAATGTAGAAATTAAAATTTTCTTTATTCCTAAGCTTTTAAGGTAGTTGATAGTAATTTCTAGCAATGGTATTCCAGCAATCTCCAACATTGGTTTTGGGACATCATTAGTTAATGGTCTGAGACGCTTACCGAATCCCCCGGCCATTATTAATGCTGGAATTTCATGATATTGATTCTGTCTAGATTGACCATCTAAAAATAAGATATCTTCCAGCTGTTTAGTTTTTTGATTGATGATAGGTACAAAGTGAATATTTTCTTCAAATACCTCAAACTTATCTCCACTAGTGTTTAAGTAGAAGAAGTCTCTATTCATTGCTTTAGTAATATATTCTTTAAGACCGACTTTATTTAGGATTGTTCTTCTGATGTCTCCGTCAGTTGCCAGACCAACAACTTGACTCTTATTATTGATAATAAGTATAAATCTGTCCCCATTTTTATTTATTTTATCTATGGCCTCTAAGATAGTAGCATTTTCAGAAATTAAGTATTTTTCTAGGTTCATATTCTTTGTATTACTTTTGTATGCGGTTTGATATTTTTAAGAATTTTTGATCCAGCCCCAATAATTGAACCTTCCCCAATCTCAATTCCTCTTGACAATATTGCACCTGGACCAATAAAAACTTTATCTTGAATCCTTACATCACCACAAACTATTACTCCGGGTGCTAGATGACAGTTAGAACCTATCTTACAACCATGCTCAATTATTACTCCAGTATTAACAATAGTTTGATAGTCTATAATTGAGCCAGAATTTATGATCACACCATTTAAAATCTGCACTCCTTCACCAAGGTGAACATCTTCAGCAAGTTGAGAAGAATTTGAAATCAACGTTAGAAAATGAAACCTTGAACTTTTAAATTTTTGATAAACTTTATTTCTAGTTTCATTTTGAGGTACAGCACCAATACCATTTACTATAAGCACTTTTTCTGGATTAAATTTACAAATATCTTCATCATTATAAAAGTGATCAGAGTCTGGAAAATTTATACTTGACTCATTTTTATTTTGAGAAAATACAGCAGAAATACTCTTATTATGAGATCTCAATATTTCAAGAAGGCTAGTAGCATGACCACCTGATCCTAGCATAATAATTTCTTTATTCATCTATGAGGTCTCCAGGCTTATACTTTTTTGAAGATTTTTTTGAAAGTAGGTCCCAAAAAGAAATTGGTTGCATCCCAACTCCTGGCCTTTTAATGCTAATATTAGTCTTCGAGAATTGATCTCCTGGATTGATAGTCTTTTCAGCAACAATACTCTTTCTTGCAATTTTCAGATTTTTGATCTCTGAGGGAGTTCTAATCTTTTCTTCTTTCCCAAGCGCTATTTCCATTTGTCTAATTTTACTGACCATCAGATTCAATTCGTCTGGTTCAAGAGAAGCTCTATGATCTGGGCCTTCAGAATCTCTAGACAAAGAAAAATGTTTTTCAATTACTTCTGCTCCCAATGCTACTGCACCTAAGGCAATATCAATACCAAGAGTGTGATCAGAATATCCTATCTTTAGGCCAAACTCTTTTTTAAGAAGTTGAATTGCATTTAAATTTACCTCTTCCAAGGGAGCAGGGTACTCTGATGTGCAATGTAGTAAATGAACCTTTTCCTTAAGTATATTCTTGCCCTCAATCGAATTAAATGCTTCCTCAAAACTTTGAATTGAAGGCTTCCTCTCATCACCAATGTAACCAAAAGCAATCACACCTAAAGCCATTTTAATTTCGTTAAGATTTGCCATGCCTGTTGATAAGATAATGCTCATTCCAGTTCGTGCATGATCAAGAATAAAAGGAGCATTATTTAATTCTCCAGAGGGAATTTTTAGTCTTCGCATTCCGATATCATTAACAAGAAAATCTAAACTAACCCTATCGAAAGCTGTGGATAAAAATTCAATTCTTAAATCATCACAATAATTTGCAAGCTTTTTAAAAGAAGAATAGGGTAATTCTAGGTCCTTCAGCATCTTTAATTGTGATACATCATTTTTAGTGTTGATTGACTGATATTGAGCTTTTTTTGCATTTTGAGTAACTAAGTCAGATGATTTAAAAGTTTGAAATTTTACGATGTCTGCACCTGCAGCATGAGCTACATCTATTAAATCAAAAGCTATATCCTCTGAACCGTTATGATTTACTCCGGCTTCTGCAATTATCAACGACATGTTTCTAGAAGGTTTAGCATTTCTTACATTTTATCATCTAGGTACTTACCAGTTTCTTTATGAGAGAAATGTGCCAGGGTATCTTCAAAGATTTTTACCAAAATATCTTTATTCCACGACTTAGTTTCTAAGAAATTATTTATATTCTCAATAAAATTTATTAGTAGCCCTTCATCAAAACTAAGATTATTTTTTACAATTCCAATGCTATTAAACTTTTCAAGATCTAGTTCTTCACCATCTGTAAAGAATTCCTCAAAATCTTTTTCTCCTGTTGTATCACTTTTAGTAAATAAGCATGGCCATTCTTTATTCTTTGATATTTGTTTTGTTAGTTTTCTTGCTTCTTCCTCAGAACTACACACTATAGGCTTGTAACCTAGTTCCTTAAGATATTTTTTTGCTAAGTCAGAAAATGATGTAAGTTGTAATTTTTCAGATAGTTTTGGAAAGAAAATCTCACTATTTTTCCCTAATATGCACGACATCACGCACAACTCTCCAGATTCTTCAGGTGTAATGAAATACCTTTTAATATCATCAGGAGCAACAATGGGTTGATGTTTTGCAATTCTTTGATCAAAACCATACATTAATGAGCCATCTGAAAAGGCTACATTTGCAAATCGTGCAGTTGAGATAGGAATCGACCTGCTGTGTTTAATTAAAAACATTTCCATAATTCTTTTTGAAGCCCCCATCATATTTACTGGGTTCGCTGCTTTATCAGTTGAAACGCAAAAATATTTTGACGTAGAATTTGAGATTGATAATTCAATACTTTTTATAGTATTTAAGATATTTACATTAATCATTCTCATCAATGTAAAAGGATCTTTTTCACTTCTAACATGTTTTAAGGCAGAAAGGTTCAGCACATAGTCATAATCACCGTCATGCTCAATAAAAGATAAATACTCTTTACTTCCAATATCAATACAAAAGGTCTTAAATTCACCTTTTATATATCCAAATGCACTTCTTATATCCCTAACTAGTTCAGTAAGCGTATTCTCATTTATATCTACCACATGAATCTTAATGGGATTTCTCTTAAAAATTTCTTTAGTAACTGCTTGACCGATTGAACCAGAGCCTCCAAGGATTAAAAACTTTGATGACTCAATTATTTCGCAAAGAATTTCCTTATTTGCATTTATATCATCTTTAAAGAGGTCTGAATTTCTACCAATAATATTTTTATAATTTTTCAATTAATCTCCTCTAAGTTCCAATGTATTTTTGTAATTGATAATTATTTTATTTCTTAAAGTTATTCCAAATAGCTATGCAATTTATCAAACTCTTCTTTTTTTGCTTTAATAAATTTTTTGGTGATGCGAGTTTTTTCAAGTATTGCTTTTGGTGTAAGGAGATACATGTATAGTTTTTTATTATCGGAACCAGAAAAATTTTTAAGCTTTATAAAACCCACTTTTGACAAAGATTTAATACAGTAATTAACTTTGCCCAAACTTAAACCAAGTTTGTTGGCTATCTTTCTTTGACTTATCTTTGGATCTTCATGAATAAGTTGTAAAACATCTAAATCATCTTCTTTTATTTTTAAGTTTTCTTTAAGCATACATATAAATACAGTGTTCAATAAATGAACATTCTAGCAAACAATTTATACTTTATTAAACTTTTTGCAAAAGCATGACCTATAAAACCTTATAATAAATGAATTTCATATTAAAAATGGCATCAAATATTTTAGATCTTAAAAATGTATCTATAGCGGTTATTGGATTAGGTTATGTAGGTCTGCCACTAGCCATTGCATTTGCAAAGAAATATCCAACAAGTGGTTTTGATATTTCAAGTAACCGAATTAGGGAATTAAAAGATAACTTTGATAATACTCTTGAAGTTAGCAAATCAAAAATTAAGAAATCTAATTTAACCTTGACCGATGATATTAATACGTTAAAAAATATAAAAGTTTTCATAGTTACAGTTCCTACACCAGTGAATTCTAGAACAAAACCTGATTTATCATTTCTTGAATCAGCATGTCAGAATATGGCTAAAATTTTAAAAAAGAATGCTGTTATTATTTTTGAGTCCACAGTCTATCCAGGCTGCACTGAAGAGATATGTATCCCTATTCTCGAAAAGTATTCTAATCTGAAATTAAATAAGGATTTCTTTGTAGGCTACTCTCCAGAAAGAATTAACCCGGGAGATTCAGTACACACATTTGAAAAGATCAACAAAGTGGTTAGTGGTTCTTCCGAAAAATCTTTAAATTTTATATATAAATTATATAAATCTGTTATTGATGCAGAAGTTTACAAGGCCGCATCAATCAAGGTAGCTGAAGCATCAAAAGTAATAGAAAATACTCAACGTGATATTAATATTGCTTTGATGAATGAGCTCTCAGAAATTTGTTTTAAGCTTGATATTAAAACAAGTGAGGTTTTAAAAGCCTCTAATACAAAATGGAATTTTTTGAACTTTAGACCTGGATTAGTTGGCGGTCATTGTATTGGGGTAGATCCTTATTATTTATCTTATAAATCACAGCAGCTGGGAGTTAATCCGGCGATGATTTTGTCAGGAAGGAAAACCAATAATGCTGTTGTTTCAAGAGTTGTCAATCAAACACTTGGAAGATTATCAAAAAAGAAATCAATTCATAAGATTCTAATTATGGGTATATCCTTTAAAGAAAACTGTCCAGATACAAGGAATTCTGGTTCTGTATCTGTTATTAAGAAATTTAATAAATTAGGAATAACTCCATTCATTCATGATCCAAATTATCCAACTGCTACAACCTCATTTAAGGCAAAGTTCCATCACATTTGTGAATTGTTCGCTGATGAAAATAAATTTGATGCAATACTACTCTTGGTGCCTCACAAAGAATACTTATCTATTACCCCCTCGATGCTTAGATCTAAATTAAGACCAAAAGGCCATGTTTTTGATATGACCAATGCTCTAGAACAAAGCGACTTTTTTTCTTTATGAAAAGAATTTTATTAACTGGTTGCTCTGGTTTCATTGGATACCATCTAGCTAAAAGACTATTATTAGATTCTCACATTGTAATTGGAATTGATAATATGAATTCTTACTATGATGTGTCTTTAAAAGAATCAAGATTAAGCGACCTTATTGAGCAACCTAACTTTAGCTTCATAAATCAAGATATTGCATCTGAAAACATATTGAATCTTATTCAAGAAGATGTCGACATAATTATTAATCTTGCTGCTCAAGCTGGAGTAAGACATTCTATTAATAATCCAGGCGACTATACCTTAAGCAATTTAGTTGGGTTTTCAAATATCCTGGAACTCGCAAGAAGAAAAAAGAGTAGACTGATTTATGCAAGTACTAGCAGCGTTTATGGAGCAAATAAGAACCAACCTTTCAGTGAATTGAATATTGCTGATCATCCTATTCAATATTATGCAGCAACAAAAAGAGCAAATGAAATCATGGCACACTCATATAGCTCAATGTATCAAATAGAATCCATTGGTTTAAGATTTTTTACAGTTTATGGTCCATTTGGAAGACCAGATATGGCACTATTTAAATTTACAAGTAATATCTTGAAAGGATTACCAATCCAGGTTTTTAATAATGGAAATCACATTAGAGATTTTACTTACATAGATGATATCGTCGAAGGCATTATTGCATGCATTGGCTACACCTTTAGTGAGAATATAACTTGGGATGCTAGCGAACCATCACCTGAGAAAAGCAGCGCCCCTTATAGAATTTTTAACCTAGGTAATAGCAAACCAGTTAAGCTTTTGGAGTATGTAAAAATAATAGAAAAGCTTCTAAATAAGAAAGCTATTGTTGAATATTTGCCACTCCAAAAGGGCGATGTAGTTTCAACCGAGTCTGATATATCGTTAGCCAAAAAGGAGTTAGGCTACAATCCAAAAACTAATGTGGAAGAAGGCATTCAAAATTTCTTGCAATGGTACAAAGACTACTATAAATGTTAAGAATGCAAAATTTATTATTATGGATATTTTTCTACGATACGTTTCTCAATGAATATTAAATTTTAACTTCAGCTTAATTATGAGTACTTTTTCAATTTTAAGTAAAGCAGACTCATCGTTAGTATCAGATTATCCATTTCCTCATATCATTGTTAAAAATGCGATACCTGACAATTTAGCACAATCACTCACGAGCAACTTTCCAATTGATTTATTTGACGATGATAAAAATAATACCAGATTTGATTATTCTGCTTTAGAGGTCTCAAAAGATAAAAGTTTGATAAGTCATTGGAAAGAGTTCATAGATTATCACAGCTCAGAATCATTTTATATAGAGGTCCTTGAGGTCTTTAAAAATCATATCTCTAGGGATGATTATGAGAAATACAGGAATATGGAATCTTTTAAGAGGGGTTCAGAGATACACGAAGAGGATAAAATGTATCTTGATGCACAGATATCAATAAATTCACCAGTAACTAAGACTTCATCAGTTAGAAAGATTCATGTTGATAATAGTAATAAACTTTTTAGTGGATTATTTTATTTAAGATTGCCCGAAGATGATTCAGTTGGAGGAAATCTAGAATTATATGAGTGGAAAGAGAGTTATTCATTAAGAAATAAAATTAAGATTTATCAAGAAGGACTTAATCCGAAATTTTGTAACCTTGTTAAAGAAGTAGAATATGAGAATAATGTCGGCATTATCTTTTTAAATTCAATTAATTCTTTGCATGGTGTTTCAGAAAGACAAAAAACAAATCATCCAAGATGCTTTGTAAATTTAGTCGGCGAAACAAAGAAAGATATTTTTAGAAAGCATGGTTTTTTTAAGAAAAAATTTCATGATATGAGGATATTAATTACAAAAATTAAAAAATCTCTGTAAAAACACAATTTTTACATACCAAATATCAATTCCATTACTATGATCAAAATTAATAATCTTTATTTATTGCTTGAATGCAATATAATCATCTCTCCTCTGCCCAGGTGGTGGAATTGGTAGACACAAGGGATTTAAAATCCCTCGAGGGCAACCTCGTGCCGGTTCAAGTCCGGCTCTGGGCACCATAATTATTTCTAAATTATTTTAGAGAACATATATCTTAGGGCTTTATTAACTGTATATTTATAAATAAAAATATACATTTTTTGTATGTTGTTTCTGATGTATTAAAAGTTTAAAATGTCGGAAAATTTAAATAGACTATGAGCACTAATAAAAAAGATTTAGAGGACATAAAAAACTTCTTTAATTCCTATTCAAAAGGTTTTTCAAGCATATACACAGAGGATGATAAACCCAGAAGCTATTTTGATAAGTTAATTGATAAATTTTTTAGACAAGGCGTCTACAAGAGATATCAATGGTCCCTTGAACGCACCCAAAAAGATTCTATAAATACAGTTCTTGATGTTGGTTGTGGTCCGGGACATCATACTGCAGCATTTTTAAATCAAGGAAAAACTGTTACAGCTTTGGATATTGCTGAAGATATGATCGAGCTAACAAAAGAAAAAGTTAGAAAACTTAATAAAGAATCAAATTGTTCATACCTTGTCGCAGACTACATGGCCCATAATTTTGAAAATAAGTTTGATGCAATCTGTGTGATGGGCTTCTTTGACTATGTCTCAGATCCTGTAAGTGTTCTAAAAAAACTTTTATCTGAATGTAATAAAGAAATATATATTTCAATACCAAATGAAAGTGGTTTAATTGGATTGCAGCGAAGAGTTCGATACAAACTAAAAAACTGCCCTCTGTATTCTTATTCAAGAAAATTTTTAGATGAATGCCTCGAAAAAGCAGGTTGCATTGATTTTGCTGAAGTTGTTGTTGAATCAAGAGGTTTTTTTGTTACCATCAGAAAGCCGAGTTAAAAAAAACTCAAACAAATTTTTCATCAGTATAGATCTTGAGGATTTCACTTATGATACACTTAGAAATTTAGGGCGAGACCTAAGGACGAATCATACAGCACTTGAAAGCTGTTATAAATCCATTTCAGATTTTTCTTCTAAATTTTTAGATAACAGTAAATTTACATTCTTCACAACTGGCACATTAGCCCGTGAATATCCAGAATTAATATCAAAAATATCAGCTGATGGAAACGAAATTTCATCACACTATAATTTCCATGATCTAATGTATAAACAATCATTAGATGAGGTTGAAGAAAATATTATTATTGCAAAGGAATCGATTAAAAATGCTTGCGGAATTACCCCAAGAGGATTTAGAGCGCCAGCATTTTCAATTAATCCTTTTAATGCCAACGTTTATAAATTATTAGCAAAACATTTTACCTATGATTCGAGTTATATATTAAATGACATCCATGATAAAAATTACAAAAAAATTTTTAAAGAATATCCAGATTTAGATTTAATTGAATTCCCAATTGTTACCAAAAAGAGTCTTCGATTATTTAATTTGAAGTCAGGTGGAACATATTTTAGATTGTTGCCAGTTAACTACATTAAATCAATAATGAATGTTAGCCTTGAAAATAATTTTATACCGCAGATATATCTTCATCCTTATGATTTGCTTCACAAAAAAGAATTTATGGTTAATTTAAAATTTTTTATACAATCCAAAGGCATCCCCAGCGGCCTTGTAAGTTATTTTAGACAACATCAGTGGCTGTCTTTGGGAAATAAAACCACACTGAAAAAGCTTGCAAATATTTCGACTGAGTATGAACACCTTGGAACTTATAAGAGTTATCTTGGGATATGAAAAAATTAATTATCTTTTACTGCGGAGATGGTAATTCACTAATTAATTTTCGTGGAGAGCTAATTAAAAAATTCTTGAATAGTGGCTTTAGTGTATTAGGTGTCGCGCCTAATATAGACACTCATAATTTAACTTTATTAGATAGCTGGGGGGCATCATTTGAATATGTTTCTATTGAAAGAAAAAGCATAAACCCTTTTAAGGCTGTGTTGAGCGTCATATCTCTTATAAAAATTATTATCAAATATAGACCATCACATATTTTCTCGTACACACACAAGCCTGTTTTAGTTGGTGCATTTGCAGGAAAGATTTGTGGTACTAAAAATATAATTTCATTAATTACTGGAACAGGACATTTATTTGAAGAGGATACATTTTTTCATAAATTAAGGAAAAAAATTGGACTTTTCTTCTTCAAAATAGCATTATTTTTTAGCACACACATTATTTTTCAAAATCCAGACGACAAAAAATTATTTATTGATTTAAATCTTGCTGATGATGCTAATTCATTTCAAGTTAATGGATCAGGTGTTGATTTATCAAAATTTAGAAAATCTGAGTTTCCCAAGGATTTAACTTTTCTTTGTTTGGCAAGATTAATTAAATCAAAAGGAATAGTTGAATACGCTAACGTATCAAAGGCATTTAAAAGCGTCTATCCAAATGTCAGATTCTTGCTAGGAGGTCCAGCTGACAAACATAACGACTCTTTAGATATAAATGAAATTGAACAAGATTGGTATCATTCTTTTGGGATTGAATACATAGGAAATGTTGTTGATGTTGAAGCAGCGATTCAGAAATCAAGTATATATGTATTATTATCTTACAATGAAGGAACACCAAGGAGTGTCCTCGAAGCAATGTCAGTTGGTAGACCAATTATTACTACAGATGTTTCTGGTTGTAGAGAAACAGTTCGTCATGGGGTTAATGGATACTTAGTTCCTGCAAAAGATGCTGAAGGAGCGCTACCCTTTTTCTTTAAAATAATGAATGTAGATCTAATAAGAATGGGTAATGAATCAAGGAAATATTGTGAAAGCAAATATGATGTCCAAAAAGTGAATAAAAATATTTTTGAAATTTTAGAAGTTAATGGATAAGAAACAGATTTCGGTTATTTTACCAATCCATAAAAAGAGCTCATTTATACATAAAGGTATTGCCTCCCTAGCAGACCAGACATACAAAAATTTTCAACTAATAATTGTTGACTCTTCGATTGATGGTATTGATGAGATTGCAGATTTAAGTAATCTTCATCAAGAAGTTAAGATCGTAAGAGCCAAGGGTGCATTCCCTGGCGAAGCAAGGAATAAAGGCATTGAGAATAGTGACTTTGAATTGATTTCTTTTATAGATCTAAAAACTCTTCCTAAAAGTGATTGGTTAGAGGATGCTTTAGTACATTTTAAAGATAAGTCTCTGGAAGTATTGCTTGGCAAAGGAAGAGGAATTGCAAGTAATTACAATCAAAGATTAATAAAAGCCTTAACTTATGGAAATAAATCGTTTAGGTGTCTGCCAGGCACAATAATAACCAGAAAAGCCCTCAAAAAATCTGGTTTTTTTGTAAAGGCAATTCGAGCAGGTGAAGATATTGAGTGGATTTCAAGACTAAATACATTAAGTCTCAATATTAAAATTTTTGAAAAGACACATATAAGTTATTATGGTTTTCCTGAAACTTTTGCCGAAGCAATCAAGAAATGGTATCTGTATTCTATCGAAAACTCTAAAATCAACATATTAACCTCTCAAAAGGTTATGTACTCCTATGTTTGTTTATTAGGATTTTTATACTTCATATATTCGTGGAATTTTGTTTTCACTTTTGGCCAATGGGATAGAAGTGATGCATTTATTCCAAATCTAAATTCAATAGTTTGGAATTCATTATTTTTAATATATTTTCTTGCTAGATCATTAATTATTCCTTTTTTAAAAAAGGAATATTTATTATTTCTATTCCCCTTCAATTGGTTATTAGTAGGTGCTTATGGCTTCTTGCTTGATCTAATTAAAATACCTGGAAGAATATCAGGCCTAATTAGAATTTTACAATCTAAAAACTAATATGGATGTTTTTATTTGTACAAATGATGAGCAGCTAATTGGTGCAAAAGTTTCAAAATTTTTATTAACTAGTAGCAATTATTTTAAAGAACATGAAATAAAAATAATAAATGAGAAAGACTTTGAAGTTCTAAACCTTCTGAAAGGAAAAAAATTTTTGAGATCAAATAAAATTAGTATATATGACCCTAATGATATGCAGAACTTCACCTTGCTTAGATTTGCAATCCCTGAGCTATTGGAATACAAGAATAATGCTTTAGTAATTGATCCAGATATCTTTTTTATTGGAGGTGATCCGCTTGCGAAAATTGAATATATTGAAGAATGCGATCTTCTTTGCAGGCCAGGCAATAATTCTGGAACTCATGCAACCAGCCTGATGTTTTTAAATTGTGCTAATTTAAGGTCATGGAGACTTGAGAAAATTGTTGAAGGCCTTTTAGACCATACTATTGATTACAATGATTTGATTAATCTAAAGAATACTAGTTTAAGAATTAAAAAGCTTGATAAAAAATGGAATGATTTTGACTCACTTGATGATGAAACAATCTTTCTTCACACCACACAAAAAGTTACACAGCCCTGGAGAAAAGGGCTTCCTCTGAATTCATTTATACCCCCGATATTTGGATTTATTCAGAGGGATCTAATCTACAAGATCCTTAAAAAGCCATTAAGGATAGGTGTTGATCATCCAAAAAGAGAAGTCTCAGAGTTTTTCTTTAGATCTTTGAATAAAGCTATTGAAAATAATTTCATCTCAAGAAATGAGATGTTGAGATTTGTAAATAAGGGATATGTAAGGCAAGACATATTCAATATTTTGGACGAATTACCGATGAATTAGAATATTTAATATCTTATTAATTATAAGATTGTAGATCCTGTATTTAAGCAAATATGGACTTAGTAAAAAGGCTGGTAATTTAATTACAGTTTTTAATTGAAGTCTATACATTAATCCTTCATAAATATTTTTAAGTATCCACTCCTTGTCATCAGTAAGAAGTCCGGCATCTTGATTTCTCAAAAGAAAAAGATAATACCTAAGAGATTGATAAGGAAAATTTACTATCAAAAAATCTTTAATTAGGTATTTGATAAAGTCTTTATTAAAATCTTTGTCATTGTAATTACTTTTGATAATTTTATTTAAGAGTATTAAGAATGAAGAGGCTTGTAATGAGGCTGAATTATTTCTAAGTGCAAGTTCTTGAAGGTTTACAGATTTAAAATCTTTCAACAAATTTCTATGATTTATAGGAAGCTCACATGAGCTCCCTTCAATTTCAAAATAATTATCCCATAAGACATTTTCAAATTTGATATTATCATTTTCAGTGACCAAAGGCTGCGAGATTAATTTGAGTATTGAAGTAGAGTCTTTATCTGAGTAGCCATGGATTGACTCAAACTTATCCAAATCATATTTTTGATTAAACTTTTTAACAGTAATAAATTTATTAACTTTAATTGGCTTACAAGAAAGTGATCTATAAAAGATATTCTCATTCCCAAAAGAAAATATAAAATATTGAGCTTTAGCAAAGACCAAATCAAACATTGCTTGAGTTTTTTCAGAACAGAAAATTATTTCATAATCGTTAATAATTTCTTGCAATTCATCTTCTTTAGATAGAAATTTTATGTTGCCGCTTTCAATGTCCTTAAATCTTCGCTGTTGACTATCTTGAGGATGAAGCCTTACTTCAATCTTTTTCCAAGGAAATTCTCTAGATATGTATTGTAAGAGATCATATCTTAATCTATCTAACTCGCCGCTTATAGAGCTTATTTTTCGGGATGCACCAAAGAGGACTAAAATCTTATTTTGATCCGAGGTTGATTTTTCATTAAATTTAATATTTTTAAAGATCCAGCCTTTGTCAATTATTTTTTCATCAGGGAATAAACAATTTTTAATTATTAATTTTTTTTCAAGATATGATGAACTAATTATGATATCTGGTGAAAGGATAATATTGAAGATTTTCTCATTATGAGTTGAGAGTTGAAAAGTTTCTTGAAAAGCAACTGTCAAAGTATGTTTTTTTCTAAAAAACTTCAAAATTTCATAATTATCTTTATTTGCATGAAGAGTAAAAAATATGGCTGTCTTAAAAATTTTACTTGGATTAGATTTAAGAAATTCTAGTGGCGCATCAAAGACAATGTTGGATGAAGAATTAAGTAAAGAGTTTGAATTTCCTTGATATATTATCAATAACTTATTATCTAATAATCCAGAGAGCGTATTGGCTTTCTCAAGTTGATGTGAGTTGTTAGCAAAGCATATAAATTGAAAAGACATTTTTAAAGGATGCGCATTATAATCAATTTGTAAATATCCGTTTATATGTATTAAACATGACTAATTCAAAACACTTATTTTACATGAGAAAGAGTTTACAGCTCGCTAAAGAGGCTGCACACCAAAATGAGGTCCCAGTTGGCAGTGTAATTGTAAAAGATGATATCTTAATTGGGGAGGGGTTTAACAAAGTCATCAGAAAAAACTCGCCAATTATGCATGCTGAGATAGAGGCTATCGAAATGGCATGTAAAACACTTGGGAATTACAGGATTGGTAAAGGGTCACAGATCTATATTACGCTTGAACCATGCCATATGTGTGCAAAAGCAATTCTAGAATCAAGAATTGATGAGGTGATATTTGCTGTCACAGAACCTAAGACTGGCGCAATTGTATCGGTTGACAACTTCTTTGAAAAAACTTTTCACAACCATAAAGTTAAATATTCCTATGGCATACTGGCAGATGAATCTGCAGAGATTTTAAGAAAATTTTTTCATGGAAGGCGAAAAAAAACTAGTTAATTTCTAACCAAATAGGACAATGATCGGAGGGTTTCTCTAAAGACCTTGCTTTATAATCTATACCAGTTGATTTTATTGATGATGAGAGCTCATTTGATACCAAAATATGATCAATCCTGAGGCCCCTTTTTGGGTTATCATCAAACATTCTTGACCTATAATCAAACCAAGAATAGATAGAACCTTCATCAGGATTTTGCAATCTCCAACTATCAACAAACCCTAGGTCTCTAATTGAATTCCACATCTTAATTTCCTCTGGCAAAAAAGCACATTTTCCATCTCTAAGCCATCTCTTAGCATTATTTTCACCTATCCCTATATCCTTTTCGTTTGGAGCTACATTAAAGTCACCCATTACTATGATATTCGAAGTTGATTTTTGTAACCTTTTTATATGAGATTTCAAATCTTTATAGTACTTAATTTTTTTGGGAAACTTGGTTTCATGATTTCTATTTTCACCTTGAGGAAAATAACCATTTAATATGTAGATATCTTTTTTTTTAAACTTATATTTTCCTTGAATAAATCTCTTTTGATCTTCAGCAGTATCTCTTAGAAATCCTTTTGAAACCTCCAGTGGCTTTTTCTTGCTTAGTAATGCCACCCCATAATGACCTTTTTGCCCCCAGTATTCACAGTGATAACCAATCTCATTAATTAACTCGATAGGAAATTCATCATCATGTACTTTTGTTTCCTGAAGTCCAATAACATCAGGATCAAGATTGTCACGAATGTATTCAAGTTGATGAGGTCTAGCTCTTACACTATTAATATTGAAAGAAATTATTTTCATTAATTTTGATTAGCAGCAATTAATGGATAGCTAAATTTTAGGTAATCAATAATTATATTTTTTGATTCATTAAGAAGAAAATCATTTTCCAAAGATATCTCCTCAGAGTCAATATCCTCTCTAAATGTCTCCAAATCATCATAAGTACTAAATGTCTCAATATTTAAAAGATTTCTTCGAGAATTTTCAGTATTTAGAATCCATAATCTTCTGTCTAACTTATCTTTTTTTCTTTCATCAATATTTAAAGAAAGTTGCTTTCTATTTTTACGTTGATCATATTTTTGTCTGATCTTTAAAATATATTGCATATTAGGATCACTAGATAATCTTTCAAGGTGATTATCAGATGCTCTTTGAATTGCGAAATCATTCAAATTATATATTCTATGCCTAATTGGTCTTATAGTATCCCAAGGAAGAGACTCATCTAAGGAGCTTTCACCAGTTTCTTCGATGTCCCATGTTGATGGCAGCACAATATCTGGTTCAATACCTTTGGCCTGAGTGCTTGAACCGCTGACCCTGTAAAATTTTGATTCTGTAATTTTAATCTGACCTGCGCTAAGATCATCCAGGCGCTGAACTGTGCCTTTACCAAATGTTCTGTGACCAATTACTATGCCTCTTTTATAGTCTTGAATCGCTCCAGCAAAGATTTCTGATGCTGAGGCTGAGTATCTATCAACTAAAACTCCTACAGGTTTTTTCCATATTTGCTTGGCTCTTCCATCACCCCAAGGCCTAATGTTTCCAGAACTCTCTTTCACCTGAACAGTTGCACCAGATGCAACAAATAAACCAGTGAGTTTATTTGCTTCATATAATGAACCACCAGAATTACCTCTGAGATCAACTAAAACTGCATCTACATTATCTTTGTTAAATGACCTGAGAATATTTTCAACATCTCTTGAGCTACTTCTAAAATTTGGATCTCTTTCTCTCCAAGCATTAAAGTCTATATAAAATGCTGGCAACTCAATTATTCCAACTCTATAGTTCCTTGATTCTGAGTCTATGCTAATAATTTTGCTTTTTGCAGCTTGCTCTTCAAGCTGAACTTCTTCCCTCACAAGAGTTACGAACTTTCTTTCTGAGGATTCAAGAGATTTTGACGGTATTATTTCAAGCTCTACTTCAGTACCCGCATCTCCTCGAATCAGCTTGACAATCTCATCTATTCTCCAGCCAACTACATCCGTACTTTTTTCTTCATATGCCTGTCTTATAGAAACTATTCTGTCATCAGGAGATAGCTGATTTGATTTAGCAGCAGGTCCACCAGGAACTAAACTTACAACTTTTGCATAATCATCTTCAATTCCCAGCAGAGCACCAATACCTTCAAGACTTAAGCTCATTTGCATATCAAAATCTTCCGCGGATTTTGGCGATAAATAGGCTGAATGAGGATCAAATTGGCTAGTAAAATTATTCATAATGATTGAAAAATAGTCCTCGTTAGTTCGCTGAGTAATTCTCCTTATTCTTCGTTCATACCTATCAATAATTGTTTGCCTGCTATTAGTTTCATTAGATAAATCTTCGTCAAGGACTTCATTCAATAAATCATTCTTTGCAAGAAGAAACCATTCTTTTCGTAATTCTGTAAATGAGGACTTCCATTCATTATCGTCAGAATAAATATCTAAATATTCAGACTTTGAAAAATCAAAATTAAAATTTTTCAAGATTTCAATCTGGTATGAAGTAGCCTCTATAAGACGATTAAAATACTTATTTAATATTCTAAAGCTATTATTTAGATCAAAACTTTCATCATTAAGGTTATTTCCATATTGCTCAAATTCCAATTTTGTAAAATAGACTTTCGAAGGATCCAGGCTTTCAATTAGTTTTTCCTGAAAGATATTATTTATGTCTTCAATATTATTTACTTTAAAAAAATGATCTTCCTTTACTTTTTTGATAATTTCTTTTTGTATTTTTTGGTTTTCTAGCGTTGGTTTGATATCTAAATTAATATCTACTGCAAGGATTAAACCTGCGTAAATAGCACAGAAAAATAAATTTAAATTTCTAATAAATATCATTTGGAATAAAATTACAAAGATGAGTAGTAACTATATCGAATTCTACTTCGATTGTTCAAGTCCTTGGACATATTTAGGCTTTGTTGGAATCAATGAGTTATCTGCGAAGTACAACGTTGAGATTAAATTTTTACCAATTCTTGTAGGAGGAGTCTTTAATTCAGTAAATGACGAAGTATATAGATTCAGAGCCAAGCCCAATCCATTAAAATCTAATTACTATAATCAAGATCTAAAAATGTGGGCTAAGGCGAGGAACATCCAAATTAATTGGCCATCTATTTTTCCCATTAACTCTGTAAAGGCTATGCGTGGCGCATTATTTTTTAAGGACCAAAAGCAAATCTCTGATTATGCTCTTAAGATTTTTAAAGCTTACTGGACTGATGGAAAAGACATTTCCCAAGATAACGTGATTTCTCAAATATGTGAGGATTTAAATTTAGACTCAAATGTTTTCTTGAATTTCATAAATCAAGAGACTACAAAAAATGCATTAAAGGAAAATACTCAGGATTTAATTAATAGAGGTGGCTTTGGATCACCAACATATTTTTTTAAAGATTCTATGTTTTTTGGCAATGATAGGATCCAATTACTAGAGGAGCAATTAAAGATCAGTTGAGTTGAAGTAATGCAGCTTCTTCTCGGACACGTTCAGGTGTGCCCAATAATTGCCTATTTAAACCAATTCTTTTGAACCAATAATGTAGTCCTAATAAGTCTGTAAAACCCATACCTCCATGAACTTCAGTTGACTTTTTTGCCACTTCTTTAGTTACGTCACTTAAATGAGATTTAGCTTGGCATGCCATCAGCCTTGCTTCATTAGGCATATGCTTTTGTGCATGAGCTGCATGCCACACCAAGGCGTAGCAGGGCTCTAATTCAGCAACCATCTCCGCACACATATGCTTTACAGCTTGAAAAGAACCAATAGCTCTACCAAATTGTTTTCTTTCTTTTGCATAATCAACAGCTTTATTAATCATGTTTTGAGCTGCTCCAAGAGAGTCAGCTGCAAGCATTATTCGTCCTGCATCAATTACCTTTTCTGCAGTATTTTTTGAATTTTTTGTTTGCTCTAAGATTTCAAAATCAACATTTTTTAATATCAATTCACAGACATTTCTAGTTCTATCGATTGTTTTTAATTCAACTAAATCTATTCCATTTGCTTGTGCATCAATGATACCGATGCATCCATTTATATCAGAGATCAAAAAATGAGTTGCATATTCATAATCCAATACAAAAAGCGATCTGCCTGAAATTTTATTTCCTTTTATTTGGATTTCTGAGTCATCTCTTGCTCCAGTGAGAGCTGAAAATCCAACTCCAAATTTAACTTCATTAGATGCAACTTTGGTCAAGTAATTTTGCTTTTGTTTATCTGATCCACCATCAATAATAGCTATTGGTGCCATAACATACGATCCTATGAAAGGAGTTGCTCCTGCCCCATATCCCAATGATTCTGATATTGCCGCTGCAAACAATATGTCTAATCCAAGCCCTCCAAATTCCTCAGGGACTAGAAGACCATTAATACCTAAATTAACAATCCCATCATGGATATCTTTTGCAAATGTTCGATCATCAGCTGCAATTTTTCTAAGGATGTCTACTGATGAATTCTCCTCTAGAAACTTTTTAATATTATCTTGAAAGAAAATTTGATCCTCTGATAATCCAAAATACATTTTTATTGAGCTCCTTGAACTTTAGGTTCCTTTGGGAGCCCAAGTCCTCGTTCAGAAATAATATTTTTTTGTATTTGACTGGTGCCACCCCCAATAATTAATCCTAGGAAATACATATAAATAAATTGCCATGATCCTTTATCACGAAGGTGGGGACTATCCTCATACAACACTCCAATCTCACCCATAACATCAATCGCCAAACCCTCTAGTTCATGCCTTAACTCAGTACCAACTAATTTTTGAATCATTTTGCCAACTTTGACATCTTGACCGGGGTTCAATTTAGCTGACAATAATCTCAGAGCATGAGACTGGGAAGCCATAACTTTCCCCTGGATCTTCATAAGCCTATCTCTGTAAATCGAATGCTCAATCAGTGGTTTGCCATCCAGCTTTTCTTGTTTCATTAAATCAATAAGCATGTTTAGTCTGTTCATAATTGCATCAGGCGGTGCTAGGGAGCCTCGCTCATGACCAAGTGTTGCATTTGCAACCGCCCAACCTTCACCTCGTTTACCAACAATATTTGTTTCAGGAATTTTTACATCGGTAAAAAATACCTCATTAAATCCTGCTTTCATTGTCATATCTACTAACGGCCTCACTTCGATACCCTCTGAATCCATTGGAATTAATAAATAGCTTATACCTGCATGTTTTTGAGCTTCAGGTTCTGTTCTCACTAAGCAAAACATCATTTGTGAATATTGGGCTGTTGAGGTCCAAATCTTTTGCCCATTAATGACCCATTCACCATCAATTAATTCACCTTTTGTTTGCAATGCTGCAAGATCACTGCCCGCATTTGGTTCTGAGTAGCCCTGACACCAAATCATCTCACCATGAAGCGTTGGTTTTATGTATTTCTCTTTTTGTTCCTCTGTGCCCATTTCAAGCAGGGTAGGGACTAACATATCTATCCCTTGACCTCCCATTGGAGCAGGTGTTTTTGCTTTAGAGAACTCAGTTGCAATTATTCTGCTTTTTAGAATATCCGGCTCACCGCCATATCCCCCATATTCTTTCGGAACTGCTCTTGCAAAATAACCTTGTTCGATAAGAATTTTTTGCCACTCACTCCTGGTGACTTGTATCTTTTTTTTCTTACTGCTTAAGCTTGCAAGAGGGTTCTTACTTGCATCTGTAAAAGTAACGCCATCATATTTTTTACAAAAAGCTTTTACTTCT
>CACMYW010000001.1:0-84798 GCA_902617955.1 uncultured SAR86 cluster bacterium | reverse complement strand
GAGTCATCTAAATTTTGATATTGCCTTTGCTCCCAAACTTTTACAGCTTTCTTTTGACCACCCTCACCACCTACTCTAATGCCTTCTGGATTTTGTCCATTATTACCAAATGGAGAAGTCCCATTTGTACCAATCCATTTATTGCCACCTTCGTGCCTTTCTTTTTGCTCTTCCATCCTTTTTTTAAACTCCTCAAGGAGCTTATCCAGGCCTCCAAGAGATTTTATTTTTTTTAATTCTTCAGGATCCAGCTCTTTCTCAAAGGCTCTTCTTAGCCAATCCTCAGGAATAAGTGCTTGAAAAATATCCTCTAAAGTTTCAATCCCTTTAAAATATATTTCAAAAGCCTTATCAAACTTATCGTAGTGCTTTTCATCTTTTACAAGAATTGCTCTTGATAAATGATAAAAATCATCCAAATTTGCATATGCCAATCTATTTTCTAGCGCTCCTAAGAGGTCTAAAAGCTCTCTTAAGGTGCAAGGCACTCCTGAAGAACGAACCGTATTGAATAAATTAATTAGCATTATTTATTTGACTGCTCTCTCCTAGTCATAAATGCAAGCCTCTCAAGCAAATGAACATCTTGTTCATTCTTTAACAAAGCACCATAGAGCGGCGGTATGGCTTTAGAGTTATCAGCATTTTTCAAAATTTCATCAGGAATTTCATCTGATAAAAGCAATTTCAGCCAATCAATCAATTCTGATGTAGAGGGTTTCTTTTTCATTCCAGGAATTTTTCTTATATCAAAAAAGATATCCAATGCATCTTTAACTAATTTTTTCTTTATTTTGGGATAGTGAACATCAACTATGGCCTCCATAGTAGGTCTATCTGGAAACTGAATATAGTGAAAGAAGCATCTTCTTAAAAATGCATCTGGCAGCTCCTTCTCATTATTTGATGTAATAATGATAATGGGTCTCTTTTTAGCTTTAATGGTTTCACCAGTTTCATAGCAATAAAACTCCATTCTATCTAGCTCTTGTAAAAGATCATTAGGAAACTCGATATCTGCCTTATCAATCTCATCTACGAGCAAAACTACCTGCTTGTTTGATTCAAAAGCTTCCCATAATTTCCCTTTCTTGATGTAATTTTTTATATCTTTAACTCTTTCATCGCCTAATTGAGAATCTCGAAGTCTAGTAACAGCATCATATTCATATAAACCCTGAGATGCCTTGGTAGTAGATTTGATATGCCATTCAATCAAATCCATTTTTAGAGATTTTGCTACCTCAATCGCAAGTAATGTTTTGCCTGTACCAGGCTCACCCTTAATTATCAGAGGTCTTTCAAGGGTAACCGATGCATTCACGGCCATACTCAAATCATCAGTTGAAACATAATTTTTAGTACCTTTAAATTTCATATTTTTTTCCTTAATTAATCTTTCCCCAATCTTTCATTTGATTTTAAAACTTTAGCAATTTGCTTGCTGGTTGCAACAAGATTTTCATTTAGATCCCACATTGATAAGTTTTGTTCAAAATATCCTTTATTTAAGTCAGTAGCAATTGCATCAATAAAAACCTTTTGCGTTGTTGGTAATTGCTTGATGCTTGTTGTAAGGGTGAGCGTGGGTATCCATCCCAATGGTCCATACTTGTTTGTAACAACTGGTGGCAAAATATCTGCTAAATAAGATAATGCAAATTGGTCAGGTAGATCGCCCTCTAGCTCTACAAAACCTGAGCATCTTGCATCATAACCTTCTCCATGAGAATCCCTTGACCACCAAACATGATCGGGATGAACCGATAAGCTTAATTGTTTTACGAATTCTGGCGTAAATCCTTTTTGCAATGAATCGTAATTCATTGGTACATATAAATCATGATTTGATTCATGAAAAATTCTCGGTAACGGTGTTTGAAGATCTGAGTAACCTGATAATTTGTCTAGATCCGTGCAGATCCCTGTCATTTTACAGGTAATCTTATTTCCTTGAATAAGTTCAACATCTCCAACAGAGGTGCCCTTGCTAATTCTTATCGGTGTTACCTTGATATCCACAGGCTGGTGGTCAGTTCTATCAAGATACCAAACATTTGAATTAATTGAGCAACTGTGTGGTAACACGCTTACCAAGGCTTTATGCATAATGGCTGCAAGATATCCGCCGTTCGGAGTATTGCCAACTGAATATTTTTTATCAGGCGTAAATTCAAACAAATTATCCGATTTTTGTTCAATAGATATTGCTTTCTGAAATTGCAGAAAATGATTCATAATAAATATTTAAAAGACTTTTATTGTAAAGGATACTTAATTCAAATGCCTGAATTCTTTGATATAGCCTGTAATTTAACGCATGAATCTATTTTGCCAAATATTGATGATGTAATTAGTGAAGCTAAGCTGGTCAATGTTAATAAACTCGGATTAATTTCAGCTGAATTAGAAGACTTTAGTAAAATAGCTTCTCTTGTAAAAAGATACCCTAATGATCTTGCCCCAACCTATGGTGTGCATCCTCACTATGCAAATCAGCTTAGCGGTCTCACAAAAAATGAGTTTCTTCAGCTTGTAAGTAAATACAATCCAAATGTAATTGGCGAAATTGGGCTTGATTATTTTAGAAATATTTCTACACCTGAGGAACAGGTGCATGCTTTTGAAATCCAACTTCAAGTCGCAATTGATTTAGAGCTGCCAGTGTTCCTTCACCAAAGGGACTCGCATGAGGATTTTATAAAAATACTTCGTAACTTCCATTCAGAGCTTTCAAGTCTTGTGGTCCATTGCTTTACGGGCACACAAAAAGAGCTGGATGAATACTTGGAACTTGGTTCATATATTGGACTGACTGGATGGATTTGTGATGAAAGAAGAAATCAAGAATTAAGAGCTTCTATAAAAAATATTCCTCTTGAAAAATTAATGATAGAAACTGATGCTCCATACCTAATTCCAAGGAATTTAAAACCTAGACCCAGTAAAAATATTAATTTGCCAAAGTACTTGCCTCATATTGCAGCAGAGATTTCGTCTCTTACGAATTATAGTATCAGTGAGATAGCAACCGAAACATACAACAATGCAACAAAATTTTTTAACTTAACTTAGATTCATCAAGTTTAAATTTTTTTGATATGACGGCATTATCCTGACCACATTTTTGAGGTCCGTGCTTAACAGATTCTTTCGTGAGGGAAAATCTTGGCGCTGGTGCAGGTTGAAAGTGTCCATCCAATTCAATAAAAGTATTTCTATCTTTGAGATGATGGTGATGTGGAGCTTCTGCGATGCTTAAAACTGGAGCAACACAACCATCGGTTCCTTCAAAAATCTTTGCCCACTCATCGCGAGTCTTTGTTTTAAAACGATGTTTGATTACTTCCTTATATTCTAACCACTTACTCTGATCCATTTGATTGCCAAAGTAATCTTTATCTAATTCAAGCTTATCGATAAGTATTTCATAAAATTGTGGTTCGATTGACCCAACGGACATATGCTTTCCGTCTTTACATTCAAAAGTGTCGTAAAAATGAGCCCCACCATCAAGTAAATTAGACTCTTTACTTTGTTTCCAAAAACCTGAAGCATCAAAAGAGTAAAACATCGTCATTAAAAGTGAGGCGCCATCAACCATTGCAGCATCAACAACTTGACCCTTGCCACCATTTTTAACATTTAACATGCCAGCAAGGATACCCAATGCAAGAAACATACCTCCTCCGCCATAATCACCAATTAAATTTAATGGTGGTGGCGGGTTTTCACCTTTGCGACCTATAGAGTCTAGTGCTCCTGTTAGAGCTATATAATTCAAATCATGTCCAGCTGAATTTGCTAAGGGACCCGTTTGTCCCCAACCGGTCATTCTTCCATAGACGATATTTGGATTTATATCTAAGACTTCTTCTGGTCCAAGGCCTAGTCTTTCCATTACACCCGGACGAAACCCTTCGAATAATGCATCTGCTTGGGATAATAATTTCTTTATTTCATCAATAGCATCAGGCTTCTTCAGGTCTGCGGTTATTGAATATTTTGATCGACTTTGAAAGTCTAATTCATTACCTTTGCCTAAAGATGAGGCCCTATCTATTTTTATTACTTCGGCACCCAAATCAGCTAATACCATCCCGCAAAAAGGTCCTGGACCAATTCCTGAAAATTCTATTATGGTTGTTCCTTTAAGTGGTCCGCTCATTTGTCTGCCCTATGAATCAAATGCTTTAAAGGATTGTAGCAAAAGTGGTAATAATATTAATGTTGCCACTAATGAGGTAAAAATTGCTAATGATGTAAAAGTTCCAAATAAAACCGTTGGAGAAAAGTTTGAAAAGCTAAAAATTAGGAATCCAATAGAAATTGTAAGTGCTGTATACAAGATAGCTCTTCCAATAGTGGTATGCGATTTGAGAATTGCATCACTCGGCGCTACTCCATTGGAAATTTCAACCTTATATCTATACAAGTAATGGATTGTATTATCCACTGCCATCCCAACACTGATCGCAGCGACAGTGATGGTCATAATGTCCAATGGTATTGATAGAATTCCAAGTAACCCAAGAACGCTTGACGCAGTTAAGATGTTTGGGATCAGTCCAATAACTGCAACTTTGATTGATCTAAATATTACCAAAAACATAAGCAATATCACCCCAAAAACAATACCCAAAGATTTAATTTGAGAATCAAATAACGACTGCAACATGTTGTTGTAAAGAACTGCAAGGCCGGTAATTCTAAATTGATCCTCTGCTAATCCAAATTTCTCATGTAGATCATTTGAAACATTATTTATTAGTTGGTTCCTATTAAGGGTATTTGAAGTTTCATAAACGCGTGTTGAGATCCTAACCTGTGAATCATCTTGATTTATATATGAATATAAAAGAGACTCCTTGAGATCTTCTGGCAGAACAGATCTTAATAATGCTAATTCAAGATCATTGAGATCTTTCCCATTATTGATAAGTCGTGCCATTTTTATTCCACTTGCAACACTTAAAACTTTTCCTATTTCTGGAGTGCTATCCAAATAATCATGAATGTCTTCAAGTCGCTTCAAAGTAAAAGAATTCCACCAGTATCCGGATGCTTCGCTTGAATCATCCTCAAAAAGATCATCATCAAATAAATCATCATCCAGACTTATATCTTCAGCTGATTCCTTTGGAGCATCAATAACAATATCTAAAGTTGCCGTCCCTCCAAGTTCTTTATCAAGCAAGTACATTCCTTGATAAATTTCAGTATCATCTGAAAAATAATCGATGAACCTATTCTCAACTTTTAGCAGTGAAAACCCATACACTAATGCGCACATCAAAAAGATAGATACCAAAAAAATTCCATTCTTTGAAGAATGGCTAAATTTGGATAATAAAACTGGCACAGATTGAATCCAATCAGGCTCATTTGCTTTTCTGTTGATTAAAATCTTCATCATCATTGGTAAAAAAGTGAAAGTTAGTACAAAAGCAAAAATCATACCGACCGCCATCATCTTCCCAAACTCTATTACGGGTTTAATTTCTCCAAAAATTAATGAGATAAAGGCTACTGCCGTGGTAAATGCGGCAAAAAAACATGGAAACAACATTTGCTTGCATGCCTCTGCAATAGCATCATCCACTGAATTCATCTCATGCCTAAGATCATTAAATCTTACTAAAACGTGAACAGTTAACGAGATAGTAAGAATTAATAAAAGAGCAATAAAGTTGGATGAAACAACACTAATTTTCCACCCTGCCAAACCCAGAAAAGAAGCAGTAAAAATTGTTGCCACTATAGCATTTGAAAGCGGTAGGAATACATAGCTTATTTTTCCAAAAAATGTAAACAACAAAAGACCAAACACAATTGCAACTGCTATTCCAAAGACCCTAAGATCAGATTCTATAAATGACATCATATCAACCGCAATCATTGATGCTCCACCAAGGAAAATTGTCCCCTCAGACCTAAATTCATTTAAAACTGATCTTACGTTTTCAATTAATTGCTTTTGTTTTATTGACTCCTGATCATTGATCTCAGAAATAGCTAAATTTATTTCATCTATCTCATCTTGAACTCTAAGTGTTTGAACTTTATCCAGTAATTCATATCTTTTATTTATTAAAGGTCTGTATTCTGGATTTTCTTCTAAAACTATTTGTAAAGCAGTAGTTTTTCCATCAGGACTTATTATTAATTCTGAGTAGATGGGATTATCAAGAATTTCTTCTTTAGCAAGCTGAATATCTACCGCAGGATCTTCAAGTGTCTTTAAGTTATCTGCTATTTCACTTAGCTCCACTCTTGGTTGAAAGAAAATAGGTGCATCCAATAAAGAGAGAACTGAAGAAACGCCCTCTAAATCTAATAATTGTGATTCTAGATTTTTAATAACTGATAATGTTTGTTGATCAAATAAATCATTATTTGGAGTGAAGGTTGCAATTAAAAAATCTGAGTTACCAAATGTATTGCCAACTTCTCTATAAGTTTTAAATGCCTCATCACCCTGAATAACTAATGCTTCTGAGGATGCATCAAGCTTAAAATTCTGCAGTCCAGGTAATAGAAGAAGTAGTCCAAGTAAAAGCATCAGCAATCCGACAACTGGTCTTTGAATAATTTGTTTAAAAATCGTCATTTTTTTACACACTCAGGTGACTCAGGCTCAGATTCTAGTTTTGAGAGTTCTTCATGTGTATAACAATGAAGAGCAAGAGCATGAAATTTTTGCATTAAATCTCCAAGCTGAGAAAAGACCATTTTATGCCTTAAAACCCTAGGGGTATCAATGAATGAATCATCTGCAATAATTAACTTAAAGTGAGTTTCAGAATTTTCTGGAACCGAATGCATATGACTTTCATTTTGTAGGTTTAAAATAGCATTGGGAAATTTTTCAATGACTTTATTTCTTATTTCTGTTTCGAGATTCATAACTCTCTAGCTTTAAAAGTTTGTATTTATTTTTTTTTCCAAAAGCATATTTACCGATACTTCCATCAGTTCTTAATACTCTATGACATGGAATTATAAGCGGAATTGGATTTAATCTACATGCTGTGCCAACTGCCCTAACAGCACTTGGATTATTAATGGATACTGCTACTTCCTTATAAGAAGACGTTCCTCCATATTTTATTTTAGTAAGAGATTTCCAGACTTTTTTTTGAAATTCAGTCCCTTCTAATTTATTAATATTTAGAGGAAGTTCGTTAACTGAAATCTTGCCTTTAGTTAGCTGGTTAATAGTTTCTTGAAGATTTTGATCAAGAAATAATTTTTTATCTGAATTAACCAACTCCAATTTTATAAGGTATCTATCCTTGAAATGAGCTAAAAAGCTTCCAATTGGTGTTTTGATAAAAGATGGTTTCATAAAAAGGATTAGTTGTAATCCTTAATACCTTTTGATTTTGATCGATCATAAATCTTTTGATCATAGGCTTCCTTGAAAGAAGTTCTTGTAAAAGGCCTTGAGTGATGTGTAGATTGAACTTTATCTCGTTTCCTAAATAAAAACATGTACATTAGGCCACTCATGAATCCTGCAACATGTGCCATATAGGCAACGCCATCGGACATAGAGGATCCCAATGAAAAAAACTGACCAATAATCCATATTGCTAAAACTATACCGGCAGGGACATTAATAATTTGGATAAAAATAAAAATCCAAACAAAAACTCTTACATTTGCACTTGGATATAAAATCAAATATGCACCGAGTATTCCGGCAACTGCGCCACTAGCGCCTATTAAAGGTATTAAGCTATCAGGGTCTACGATTCCCTGGGCTATAGAGGCTATGACGCCACAGACCAAGTAAAAGATAAGAAACTTAATTGATCCAAGTTCAGCCTCAATATTATCGCCAAAAATCCATAAATAGAGCATATTTGAGAATAAATGAAAAAATCCCCCATGAATAAATAAGGATGTGTATAGATTTGAATAAAGCAGGCTTGAGTTTGAGAAAAATTCTCCGGAGATAAATCCATTTTCTCTAAAAAATATTTCTAGTTCGCTACTGCTAAGACTGGACTGGAATAAAAATACCAATACATTTAAGCCAATAATTGTATAAGTTACCCAAGGTATTTTTTTTATTGGGTTATCATCAAAAAGAGGTAAGAAAAACATTAACTATCTAAATGTTTTGCATTTTGTAGCTCAATAACCACACTAAGAACTTCCTCCCATATTTTCCACTCAGAATGATTAAGGTTTGCAGCATGCTCAGCTGCTCTTAGCATGGCTATAGATTCAGCATCATCTCCATATTGAGAAATAAGGTCTCGAGCTGTTTTTGTAACTTGATTCAAGGCTTTTTGGAATTAATGCATTTTTAAATTGTTCTGCAACTTTATCCCAAGTAAAGCTTGATGCAAAGTCTATACAACCTGATGAAGAAACTTTTACAGCCTGATTAATTGCATTTAGTAAGTTATCATCAGTAAATCCATTGACTCCGTTAACAATTAAATCCTTGGGCCCGGTTACTGGATATGCAGCAATGGGTGTACCGCAAGCTAATGCTTCAAGCAGAACGATTCCGAATGTATCTGTTTTTGAGGGAAAAACGAAGGCATCTGCACCTGCATACCACCTAGCTAGCTCGATATCTTTTTTATATCCTATAAACTTTACGTCAGGATATTTCCTCTCAAGTTCCTTCCTTTGTGGTCCATCGCCAACTATTACTTTCTTTTGTGATGTCTTCAGCTTTAAAAAAGATTCAATATTTTTTTCAACTGCAATTCTACCCGCATAAAGCAAGTAGGGCTCAGAAAATTCAATCTTAGGATGATCTGCGTTAAATATAGTGTGGTCTATGGCTCTATCCCACATAACTAAATTCTTAAAGTCCCATGATATTAATTCATCCTTGTGTGATTGAGTATTCACTAGATTGTGAAAAGCAGCACCATGAAACCAGCGCATCAAGCCATAACCCCATGATAGAGGTAAGCCGATTCTAGCTTTTACATATTCTGGGAATTTTGTATGTACTGCGGTGGTGAATGAAAGGTTGTTTTTAATTAACAGATATCTCCCCATTAAGCCAAGAGGTCCTTCAGTAGCTATATGGATTGAATCGTACCTATTAAATTTAATAATTTTTTTCAATTCGCCTAGATTTAAGCTAATTCTTATCTCACGATAACCAGGAAGTGGGAGTGTTTTAAATCTTGATGGTTCAATGATATCAACTAAATGACCTTTTGATCTTAATTGGTAAGTAACATTAGATAATGTGGTGACAACTCCATTAACCTGAGGAAACCAAGCATCTGTAATTATTAAAATCTTCATGAGGCTTTGAGTAATCTTATCTTTTCTCTTTGCTCGTCAGCCCATCTGATAATTTTAAAATCTCCAGACTCATCTTCAATGAGAGCGGTACATGATTCAACCCAATCACCACAATTCATGTAAGTAGAAGTTTCAATTTTTTTAATTTCTGCTTTATGAATATGCCCACACACAACGCCATCAAAACCTCTGCGTTGACACTCCTTTGAAACATTTATCTCATAATCAGACATAAAATTTACTGCACCCTTAACTTTCTGTTTCAAATAATTTGAAAGAGACCAGTAACCATACCCAAGCCTTGATCTAAAGAAATTAAGGTAGCGGTTCAAGACAAGTAAAAACTGATAAATCCAATCTCCTAGCAAAGCCAAATGCCTTCCATAAGTAGTGACAATATCAAATTGATCCCCATGTATGATTAACATTTTTTTATTTTTGAGAGTTTGATATTCATATTCTTCAGTTAATTCGATATTGCCTAATTGAAGAGGTTGATATCTCCTTAAAAAATCATCATGGTTGCCGGTAATAAAGAAAACTTTTGTACCCTCTTTAGACATCGATAAGAACTTATTGAATACATTGCTATGTTCTTGCGGCCAATAAAGTTTTGAAGACAATCTCCAGCAATCTATGATGTCTCCTACTAAAAATAAGTTTTCACAAGAATGCTTATCTAGAAAATCAAGCAGGAGCTTTGATTGGCACCCTTTTGAGCCCAAATGAATATCTGAGAGAAATATTGAGCGAAACTTAAGTTTGGACATAGTAGAATAGTAAGGTTAATTTAAGGCATTAGTAAAACAACAATGTAACAATTGCATGGAAGTTATTCATATATTTGACCAAAGGCCAGGTCATTCTAACCAAGGAAATATTCTCTTTCAATCTCTTGTTAATGAGCTTAATTGTGTATCATCAGAATGCTCTATAGACAACTTAGACAAACTTAAACCAAGCTCAAATAGGCTGATCTTAATAGGGGTTGGGCATAGAGCGCATAAAGCATTACTGCAACAAAAAAAACTACTCTCTAACTCTCATGATACTACTATTATCGCTGTTCTTAGGCCAACTTTTAATGCTAAAAAGTTTGATCTAGTTGTAGCCCCAGAACATGACTACCACGATAGAAAGATGCCAATAAACTCCTTGCTGTTTAAAGGTAGCCTTTGTAAAACATCCCTTCATAAACCTGAAAATAATAAACTTGTGGCATGCATTGGCGGTCCAATAAATAATGTGCCGTTTGAAAAAAGGATCTTAATAGATAATTTAAAATACATCATTGATACACACCAAAAGTTTAAAATTTCTATTTTTAATTCGAGAAGAACGCCCGATGATGTATGGTCTGAAATTTCTTGTTTTAAAAATATTAAACTGCATGACTCTAAGGATACTGATTTTAATTTTTTTAACGCAAACCTTGTCTTGGCTTCGAAAAAGTTCATTACACCTGACAGCATTAGCATGATATTTGAGAGCCTATCCAGTTACGGTGATACTTATTTATTGCAAACCAGCAAATCTTCTAAAAAACCTTGGTTCAGAATTAAAAGTAATAAGCATCAAAGAATTAGCAATGAATTACTTAATGAAAAACGCATTGGTATTGTTCAAAAAAGAGATGTATTTGATCAATCGGGTGAAATCAGTCATATGATATCTCCAAATCCAGGTTTCGAGCCATTAGCTGAAGTCGAGAAAATTGCTTTCAAAATTAAAAGACTAATAAATGAATAACATTGCGCATTTAATTTGTAGCAAAAATTTTTCAGGCATTGAGCAACATGTTCATGAATTAACATCAACACTAGCAAATAATTCTGATTATGAAATTTTTATCTTTGCAGATAAAACGTTAGAGCCTCATTTTCAAAATCATAGATTCCAGGTATTTCCAAATAAATTCAGGTTCAATCTCTTTGCTCTTTTCAAACTTCGAAAATTAATAAAAGATCATAAAATTCAAATACTTCACTGCCATGGTTCAAAATCAATCCTCTTAGGTCGATGGGTAAGCTGGGTTACAAAAGTAGAATTAATTGCAACAGTTCATGCCAACAAAAAAAGACCTGTTGCTACAAATGGCTTTAGGAAAACAATTATTGTAAATGAGCTCTTAAAGAAAACTTATCCTGAAGCAGAGGTAATAGCTAATTGGGTAAATCCGAAATTACAAATACTTAATTCCTCGAGAGATGGAAACTTTATTGCGGTTGGAAGGCTGGAAAAAATTAAGCGATTTGATTTATTGATTCACGCATGGAAAGGTATCAATGAAAAACTTGAAATCATCGGAGATGGCCAAGAAAAAAATAACTTGCTAACTATCATTGAGAATAACAACCTAGCCAAACAAATCACCATCAGATCAGAGGTCAATTCCCAGGAACTGGGTAATATTTATAAAAAAGCAAAAGGTTTAATTATTACCAGCTTAAGAGAGGGAGGGCCCAGAGTTGCTCTAGAGGCAGCGGCTTTTAACTTACCAGTATTTGGAACCAATGTAGGTATTATGGGTGAATTATTTCCGCAAGAGGTCTTAGCTGATCCCAATAATGAAGATGAGATTATTTTTTTAATAAGAAGTTTTGTGCCCCTAGCAAAAAGTCTTAATGTAAGTGCAATTAAGGAGCGAATATTTGAATCCTATACAGTGGAAAGCTCTGCAAAAAAGGTTAGTAAAATTTACAATTCGGTATTAAGCAATTCCTTATAAACTTTTAGTGTTGCGTTGGTTTGATGCTCTTTTGTGAACTCTTTAATTAAAATTAGCTGGTCTGGAACCTCTAATAAACGTCTTACTTTAACTTCTAAATCATCCATGGAATTAAGTTTAGTAAGGCCATTAGATTGAAGAAGAGATAGGGACTCTTTTACCCCTCCGTAATCCCATCCCACCACTGAACTGCCGCAAGCAGCAGCTTCAATCATTGTTCTACCAAACGGTTCAGCCTTTGATGATAAGTTAAAAACAATAGATGAAATTTTATATACATTTTCAATATCAGATCTCCCATCACAAAATAGAATTTTAGTCTCATCCAGATTAAGGTCTGATGCCAATGTTTTGAGCTTTTCAAAATAAGTTTTTTTATTCTTTGCAACAGGCCCCATGACAATGCCAATCAATGATGGATCTTTCAGCCGATGGATTAGTTCAATAAATGTTTCAATGCCCTTCCATGAGGTGATCCTGCCAGGCATCAATAAGATTTTTTTATTTATTGTTTGCGGAAAGTCTGCAAACCATTTATCAAGCCAGCTACTTTCAAGAGGAATTTGATTAAATTTTTTTGTGTCACAACCCCTATAAATATTGACTATATTTTGTGTTGAAATTCTGTAATTATCTTTAATGTATTGCTTTACGGTATTAGAAATACTAATAATTGAATCACTTTTAGCCATTGATTGGCTATACCATGGCTTACTGTATAGACCATGAAAGGTGGACACTAAGACAGGCTTTTGATGGTTTGGCATTCCTCTTGTGGCCAAGAGATATATCCAGGCTGGAAATCTTGATCGAACGTGAACAATATCTGGTCTCTCTTTAAGAAGAATTTTCTGAAGAGATTTAAACTGCATCAAAGCAGACAAGGATTTCTTTGAAATGGGAATTTGTAAACTTTTTACCTCAGTGTCTAATTCACCTTCAAGAACTCCACCTGCGGAAATAACGAGAGCATCATGACCTTGAGAAACTAAAAAATTGGCAAGATCTACTGTTCCACGTTCAACACCTCCAAAATTTAATTCTGGAAGTAATTGAGCAACTTTCATCTATTCGTACCTTAGTGATATTGCTGGATCAAGTTTCGCTGCTCTTCTGGCAGGCCAAATTCCAAAAAATAGTCCTACCATTGCAGAAAAAGTCACTGAGCCGATTATCGCGGTTAGAGGAAATACTAACGGCCATTCTTGCAAAAAAGCTATTAGAAAGTATATTGAGGTTCCAAGAATAACTCCAATAAAACCTCCGATTAGGCATAAGGTGATTGCTTCGATAATAAACTGAAGCAAAATTGTGTTTTGTGTAGCGCCTAGCGCCTTCCTTAAACCAATTTCCCTAGTCCTCTCAGTCACTGAAACTAACATAATATTCATCACCCCAATGCCCCCCACTAAAAGACTTATTGAAGCAATACCAATTATTAGGGCAAAAAAGATAGATGTAGCTTGTCTTTGAAGATCTAGTGCTTGACCCCAGTCTCTAATACTAAAATTATTAGTTTCACCAGGCCCAATGTCATGCTCTCTTCTCAGAATCCTTTCGATGGCAATCATTACCTCCTCTGTGGAGTACTCTACAGGAAAATTTACATTAATGGATCCGATTGTCTCCCTCCCAAAGATCCTATCAGAGGCGGTATATATGGGCGTATAGATCTGCTCATCAGGATTAGGTCCCCAGCCTGCACCCTCTTCTTTAATGGTGCCAATGACTTTGAATGAAATATTATTAATTAAGATTTCGTTGTTTAAGAGAGCTCTGGATGATGTTTTGAGTTCATTAGCTACTTTTGAACCTAACACAACAACCCTTTTTCTGGCTAAACTGTCATTTTCAGTAAAAGTGGTACCAGAATCTAATTCATACCCACGGATAGAAAAAAAATCAGGCGTACTGCCAACAATTTGTAGGCTTGCATTCTCACTTTTAAATTTAACTTGTTTTGAACCTCGAATCTCAGGAGCAATCTGCCAAGGTATCTCTCCGTCCTTTGAAAGAGCGATGGCATCTTTAATATCTAGCGGTACCTTACTTGTATTTGTTGCTCCTTGTTTAGAAGAGCTGGGATAAACATATATTGTTCTTGCTCCAAGATCAGTAATAGAATCATTAAGTGCCTGTTGAGCACTTGAACCCATAGCCACCATTGCAATGACCGCTGCAGTTCCAATAATAATGGCAAGCGTTGTTAAAATTGATCTTAATTTATTGGCTTTAATCGCATCGACTGCAGTACCTATAGACTCTTGGACAAGCATTAGCTGAACCTATTACGTAATCGTTCTGAGAATCTTTGTTGCGATTTAATTAATCCCTCACTTGGTAGCACATAAACAATATCATTTTTATTAAGTCCCTCTTTCAGTTCGACATAGTTAAGATCAGTTTTACCAACTTTAACCCATTGCATTTGTGGTCCCTTATTTGTTTCTTTAAAAACTATAAAAGAAGTAAACCCTTCACCCTCAACTTTCTTCTCAAGAAATGAATTAATTTGAACATCATCAAGCCCTAAAAGCATAGCAACTGTTGTAACATCTCTTCTTGTTCTAAGAGATCCTGAAGGGAGTGCTAGAGCAACTTGTTCATTTAAAATTTCAATTTCAACATCAGTATTCATCCCGATTAGTAGTAAATTATTCTCATTTTTAATATCAATCAATACAGGGAAGGTAGTAACGTTTTGCTCCTCTTTTGCCTGTGGCTCGATCTTTGAAACTATTCCTGTAAATTTTTTATCCCTATAAGCTGAAACTTTTAAAGTAACTTCCTGACCAATAGTAATCTTGCCAATATCTATCTCATCGATCAGTGCTCTGACTCTTACTTGATTTAAATCAGCCATTTCCATTAAAAGAGTTCCTCCGCCTACTGCTGAGGTTGGAGAAGTTATAACTTGGCCAACTTCTGCTGCCCTTGAAATAATAGTTCCACTAATCGGTGATCGAACGAGGGTATCATCAAGCGCTATTTTTGCATTTTCTAAGTAAACATTAGATCTTACGTATTGAGATTTTGCTGAAGAAAAAGATTCTTGAGCATCTTCAAAAGCTTTATCAGAAATGCTCCCCTCCTTGTGGAGTGTTTCTGATCTAAGAAATTGGCTTTCAGCGTTTTGTAACCTTACCTTTGCTACGTCTAAATCAGCAGATGCTTGCTCAAGATTATTTTTTGGCGTCCTTTGATCAATTCTTGCTAACACTTGACCTTTTTCTATGTAGTCTCCTATTTCTGCTCCCAAATATAATATCTCTCCTGAGGCTTTAGACTTAATCTCAATAGAAGAAATTGCCTCAACAGTCCCTGAAGCTTCAACGGTCAAATCAAGCTGTTGCGTATCAACCTCTTTTTTTGAATAAAACTTAAACTCCTCTTCAGCACTGGAGCCACCCCCACAACTTACTAGGAAAATTGAAATTATTAACAAAGATAATATTTTATTCTTCATTTTGATACCTTTTGATCCTCGAATATTTTACCGTCTTTTATAGATATTATTCTCTCAGCTTGATTTGCAACCTCTATTTCATGGGTAATTACAATAATGGTTTGGCCTTGTTTATGAAGATTTTTAAAGAGATTCATAACATCATCACCCGTCTTGCTATCAAGATTTCCAGTAGGTTCATCAGCAAATAGAATGGATGGCTTATTAACTAATGCTCTTGCAATGGCAACTCTTTGTTGTTGGCCTCCAGATAATTCTGAGGGTTGGTGATGAGCTCTAGATTCAAGATCAACTGATTTTATTACCTCCATAGCAATTTCTTCCTGCTCAGACTTATCTATTCCTGCATATTTCAATGGCAACATGACGTTGTCTAAAGCTGTGTTTCTTGCCAATAAATGGAAATTTTGAAATACAAATCCAATCTCATGATTCCTAATTAATGCAAGAGCATCATCATTAAGCGTGCTTACATTTTTATTGTTTAGGTAATATGTTCCGCTGGTAGGACTATCCAAGCAACCAATGATATTCATTAAAGTAGATTTACCTGAACCTGATGGGCCCATTATTGCTACAAACTCTCCTTTTTCGATATCAAGTGAAACCCCTCTTAGAGCTTCAACAGTTTGAGTTCCAACAGTAAAATGACGGACCAAATTATCGGTTTTAATTATACTCATAAATTTTGGATGTAAAGTATACTTTACATTTACGCAGGATCACAAATAAACACTGGAATATCTCTATCAGTGTTATTTTGATAGGTTTGATAGTCGGGATATGTCTCACAAATAGTTGGCCAGAGTGTTGATTTCTCATCTTTTGACACTTGCCTTGCAATAAAAGTTCCATGACTGTTGCGAGTCGTTACTTCAACTTTTGGATTTGCTTTAACGTTGTAATACCAGCTTGGATTTTTTGGCATTCCTCCTAGAGAGGCAACTAAAATTGGATTTCCATCTTTATGAACATGTATTAGCGGAATATTTCTAACTTTTTTTGTTCTAGCACCAATAGTTTTTACAACCATTACTGGAAAACCACCAGGCCACTTATTCCATATCTTGCCTTTAGACATCAAAAAAATAGGTGCTTGGAGCTTCGAAAAGATCCGAATTACAAACTTGCCAAACTTAGCTGAGGATTCTGAATATTTTTCTGCCATATCTTATTTAAATGCAGCTATTCCGGTTTGAAAGTTTCCTAAAATAAGTGAATGAACATCATGGGTACCTTCGTAAGTATTTACGGCTTCAAGGTTCATGGTATGCCTTATTACGTGATACTCATCGATGACACCATTGCCACCATGCATGTCACGGGCAGTTCTAGCAATATCTAATGCTTTTCCACAATTATTTCTTTTAACGAGCGAAATCATTTCTGGAATCATTTTATCTTCGTCCATTAATCTGCCAACCCTCAAACTAGCCTGCAATGCAAGTGTGATTTCTGACTGCATATCTGCAAGCTTTTTTTGTATGAGTTGTTTAGCAGCTAACGGTTCGCCAAATTGATCACGATCAAGGGTGTATTGTCTTGCAGCCTTCCAGCAGAATTCAGCTGCACCAATAACTCCCCATGAAATACCATATCTTGCTAAATTCAGGCACGAAAATGGGCCCTTGAAGCTTTGTACGTTTGGTAGAACCCTCTCATCGGGAATGAAAAGTTCATCCATGAAAACTTGCCCTGTTGTCGATGCACGAAGAGCAAACTTACCATCCAATTTGGCAGTACTAATATTTTTATCATCTTTTTCTGCAATAAAGCCTCTGAGAATTCCCTGTTCGTCTTTTGCCCATATTACAAAAATGTCTGCAATAGGGGCATTCGTTATCCATGTCTTAGAGCCTGACAATTTATATCCACCATCAGTTTTTTTAGCAATTGTCTTCATGCTTCCAGGATCTGAGCCCGCATCGGGCTCAGTTAAACCAAAGCATCCAATTAATTTTCCTTTGGCCATTTCTGGTAAATATTTCTTTTTTTGATCATCTGATCCAAATCTATAGATTGCATACATCGATAATGATGATTGAACGCTCATTGCAGATCGATAACTAGAATCAACCCTTTCAATTTCTCTGGTAATCAAGCCATATGCAACATAACCAATACCCGCGCAACCATATCCATGAATTGTAGGACCAAGCATTCCTAGCTCGCCAAGCTCTTGATAAATTTCTTTATGAAATACCTCATCTCGGTTAGCCTCAAGAATTCTTGGCATCAAGGAGTTCTGACAATATTCACGAATATTTCTTTGAATAATCCTCTCCTCCTCAGAGAGTTGCTCATCAAATAAAAGAATGTCTTCCCAATTATTTTGCATATAAAAAATTAGCCAGTTAATACGAAATTAACTGGCTCGAATAAAAAAGGCTTTAGAATTTATACCTAAAATCAAAACCTAATGTTCTTGGTGCACCATAATAGTCAAGAGTAAGTTGACCAAATGCAGGACCAAAAGGAATATTGTTAACAATATAGCTCTTATCAGCTAAATTTTTAATCCAAAAAGTTAGACTAATATCCTCACTTGGATCCATTAATAATCTGACATCAATGATTCCCCTTGAATCAACCTTGGTAAGATCAGCTCTTGGGTCATTACCATTATATGGAAAAATTGCATGCTCAGAGATACGGCTATAATCCAACCTAGCACGATATGCTCCATAATCCTTTTCAACTGAAAAATAAATACTATTTTCAGGAGCATAAGGAAACTGCTCAAGCAAAAAGCCATCACTGGCAACAGCACCGCCTGTGAATTCAGAATCAAGGTGCCCATAGTTGATCATAATTTTTGTTGTATCGTTAAGATAAGCAGTTGTTTCAATTTCAATACCGGATATATCAGCAGAATTATTGATTACTTCAGATGCAGCAGCAGCATCAGCAGTAAAATAAGAGATCTGCATATCTTCGTGCTCATTATCAAAGTAGGCAGCATTGAGCATTAGTCTGTTATCAAAGAAAATTCCTTTAAAACCTATCTCGGTTGATTGAACTGTTTCAGGTGCGTATGGTACTGAAGCAGCAAATGGATTTGAGCTTTCTGCATTAAATCCACCGGCCTTAAACCCATCTGCAACTTTGAAATACATATTTGCAGACTCACTAATATCATGAGAAACAATGAAGGTACCGGTAGTATCATCAAAGCTTCCGCTACCGTTAGCTGAAATTACTCCGACATATTCTTTAAAGCCCTCTTTATCTTCCTCTGTTTTTCTTACCCCTACAGTGACATCTGTTTTATCCGAAACAGCTAACTCAAATTGGCCATAAAATGCCTCACTATCTCCATCACCTGAGTAATTTTGGGCAAATACTTGGCCCCCACCAAAGAAAGACTGAGGGTTTGAAGTGTATGCTTCATCCTTAAGGCTGTAGTACCCAAGAACATAATTAAGATTATTTCTCTGACCAGTTAGTTGAATTTCAACAGTGTCTGATTCATAAGTTGTAAATCTTGAGGTATTGGCAATTGGGAAAGGTCCTCCATCTAGGTCAAGATTGTCAGACCATGTTGTTTCTCTTTTTGCAATTATTGCTTTAACAGTTCCAAAGCTAAGATCACGAGAATATGTTAGAGAAGTCCCTTCAACTTTAGAAGTTTCGAAAGTATTTTCATTAATATGAGCAACTTTCTCTCTATCCTTTGAGGTAAAAAGCTCGATTGGCCATAATTTTAAGCCGCCAGTAAGAGCTGAAGCACCAACACCAAAAACCGTGCTCCAATTAGGTATGGTATTACCAAGTTGAGCAAATGGCGGTGTATTATTTTGTCTATTGTAATCCATGGCAAAATCAAGCGAACTTACATCTGAATTCCAAGAAAGATTTACTCTGTAGCCCTCTGCATCAATCGTATCTAGATCATTTAAAGTGGGTGCAGCTGTTGGCACAACGCCTTGCGGGGGTCCAAATGGACTTACGAAGTTTTTCACATACCCACCACGATCTTTTTTGTTCATAACAACCTTACCAAAGGTGTTATCACCGAGCTTCAAATCACTAACAAGCTGGAATTGACGCAGTCCATAATCACCAATCGTGGACTTAAATTCTGTACCAGAGCCGGAAGGTTTCTTAGAAATTAAGTTTATTGCTCCACCTAATGTATTCCTTCCATACAAAGTTCCCTGAGGGCCCCTTAAAATCTCTACCCTTTCTAAATCAACAACATCAAATATCGCGCCTTGAGTTTTACCAAGATAAACACCATCAAGGTATACACCAACAGTAGGCTCCCATGTAATTGCAGGGTTAATGGTAACTCCACCACGCATAGCTATCGTAGCTGAGGTATTATTCGAAGGAGTCTCTACAAGCATGACGTTTGGTGAAATACCAGCCATATCAACAACATTCTGAATATCTAGATCTTCAATTGTAGATTCGGTTATAGCAGTTAATGCTATTGGCGTATCCTGAAGAGATTCCTCTCTTTTTTGGGCAGTTACAACCACTTCTTCAATTCCACCTACTGATCTTGCTTCCATAGTTTGATCAAATGATGAGACTGAATTACTTGACTGATTAACGCTTTCAGATTGGACTACACCTACAGGCTCATCAGCTGAAGTAGCAATAGAAAAGGTTGCAATAAATACTATTGACAAGGTAATTTGTTTAAAATTCATAGTTTTTCCCCACTAATTATTTTTTTTAAAATTATATTTTTAACACAATTATTATGCCATATCTTTTGATTTCAAAAAAAATTCCATTCTTAGAAAGCTCATTCATGCAAATATCCATCATCTTTTTACTATTGCCGCATATGATTTTGAGTGGCAATTTATCTTGATATTGATAACAAAAATCAATTACTTCAATAGGAACACTGTCATGCTTAACTCCATGCAAATCCAGACAAGTAATTCCGCTTTCCTCAAAGGTTTTCATAGATTATCATGACAACATGTTAAATATTGAAGAGCTTACAGTAGATCATTTCTTTGATCCATCCTCAAAGAATTTCATAGATGATCCAAAACCAACAATTGAGAAGCTGGTTAAAGAGTATCCGATAGCTAGATTTAATGCATGGTCGGCATGGTTAGTTACTGGCAATAAAAATATTACTGACTGTTTACTTGATAGAAGACTCTCTACTGACTTTAACCTATGGGAACATGCGCCTCCTAAGAAAGACCTCTCTGAGATGGATGCTTTTGAAAAATTAATGAACAATAATTTATTTTTTTTAAACAGATCTAATCACTTAAGATTAAGAAAGCTTGCGCTTCCTGCATTTTCGCCTCGAATCATGGAACAGATGAAAGTTCGTTTTACAAAGCTGGTTAAGGAGAGGTTTGATGAAATCGGAAAGCCTGAAAGATTTAATTTTGCAACTGAAATTGCTGAAATTATCCCAACGCAAGCTATTGCAAGTTTGGTTGGGATTCCAAGGGATAAATTCCCAATTTTTGACTCCTTAGCTTATGGAGTTGTTAGGGGCATCAATCCAATGTTGACACCTGAAGAAAGAGCTCAAGCAATTGCTGGAGTGCCTGCAGGGCTTGATCTGCTAAATGAGCTAATAGATGAAAAGAGAAAGAACCCATCAGATGATTTTTTATCTACTCTCATAACAGCGGAGGAAGATGGCGAAAAACTATCAAATTGGGAGATGTGTGCATTAATCGGAGCTGTTTTAGGAGCAGGATCTGATACTGCTGTTGACTTACATAGCTATTTAATAAGAGCTTTGTTATCACATCCTGAGCAACTAGCTGAGCTAAAGAATGATGAAAGCCTAATACAAAACGCCATCTCAGAGACCTTACGTTATGAATCATCTGGAAAAACTGGTCTAGCGAGATACGCATCTGAGAATCTTGAAATTCTTGGTGTTAGTGTTAAAAAGGGTGAAATGGTACAACTAATTACTAGTACTGCTGGGTTAGATCCAGCTGCATATGAAGACGCAAACACATTTAATATTCATAGAAGCCATGACAACAGTATAAGTTTTGGACAAGGTCCACATTACTGTATTGGGGTTACGTTAGTAAGATCACAGACAGAAGTCATGTTAAAAGAATTATTTACTAGATTTCCAAATTTGAGCCTTTCTGGAAAAATGGATTATGACTATGATCATCATAACGCAAGAAGAATGACGATCCTTGAAGTTGAAACTAATTTAAACTAAAAAATATTTGGATTAGGTAAGTCACCCCTGCTTAAGATAGAATCAACCCTGTCTTTGAAAGCTTGTTCTGATTTCTCATTTGCAGGATTTATCCAATACTGTCCTTTCTTCAGTTCAGCTAAACAAAATTCAGCTACCTCATCGGGAGTAGTAGTTTCCATTTCAACACCCATTGATTTCATCATATCAACCATATCCTCAACAGAGGAAATTGGGTGCTCAGGTGCATTTGGATCTCTGGCCAGCTCCTCAGGCCTATTTCTTTCAGCAGAAAAGAGGTTAGTTCTAACAGTATGAGGACCAGGAAATAAGATAGATACTTTTATGTTACTTTCTGATTGATCTAATTGAAGTTTTAAAACCTCACTTATACTCGAAACTGCAGCTTTTGATGAGGTATAAATTGGAGTACTTGGCAAGTTGATAAATGCTCCGTTACCAGAACAAGTGTTTATTACATTTGCATCTTTTCCATGACTTAACATGTCAGGTATGAAAGCCTGCAAACCGTGAACAATGCCCATAACATTGACCCCGTAAGCCCAATTCCAATCATTTGGATTTGTATCCCAAATCGATTGCAATTCAGCAGGTGCGACACCAGCATTATTAAAAAGCATTTGAACATCACCAACTTCAGAAGTAACAAATTTATTAAGTGCAACCATTGAGTTATGATCGGAAACATCAGCTTGCTTGATGTCCACTTTTAAGCCATCTTTCTCTAAATTAGCTTTTGCAGATTCTAGCGCAGAAGATTCGATATCGCTTAAAACTACTTTTGCACCTTCTTTTGCTAGAGCAGCCCCGATTGCATATCCTACTCCAGAGGCTCCACCTGTAATTACAGCAACCTTTTCTTTAAAATTAGACATTTAATCAGCCGTCGTATCTTGAATGCATAAATGGAATGTAGCCCATCGGATCAACCTCTTCCATCACTGATGCATTACTTGAAGAAGAGCCCTCTTCCCATGTCATTGATATAACCTCTTCTACTGGAAGGTCTACGACCGGATCAACAGGAGACTCTCGCAATGTAAGCTCACCATCGAGATTTAAATTAACCGTTTGCTTTCTGTGCATATCAATTTTGACAAGAAGTGGATTTTGATCACAAACTTTATTTTGCTCACATGACGGAAAGACTTTAAAACAAAAAACTTGATCAGTGAATGATGAAGTTTCAGCTTCATTTTTTACACTTCCATTAAACTCAATATATTTAATACCATGCCTTTCAACGCTTGCATGACATGAATCTCCATCTTTACTTGCTTCAACGTTTGCAATCTTTTTAGGTTCACCGTAAGTTTCTCTACCACCTACAACAACACCCTCTCCTTCCATCGGCATTGTAATTTCATAAATTCCTTCAATATCTTTATATTTACAGTTAACTCCAAAGGTTGCGGCACCAAACTCAAGACCATCGTGCAGATCAACAAATACTCGAGACATAACAATTCTTACGAATGGATCATCAGCAACAGATAAAGGTGCTGGGATCAGTTGTTCAATGAGGCCTGGTGTAGTTTTATAAAAAACTTTTACAGCTTGCATTGTTGCATCAAAGAACTCTAAGTTATTTTCAGCTGCTTCTTGAAGTTCAGCCGGTGTTTTTACATATCTTAATGTTGCCATATCTTTTATCCTTTTAGGTTTAACTGATATCATAACCAATAATTTAAAGGAATTTAAATATGCCTAAACAAGAATTTCCATTCCCAATGCCAAATGGTTGGTTTTGCATTAGTCGATCTGATGAAATTAAGCCTGGTGAAGTTAAATCATTAAAGTTTTGTGATAATCAAGTAGTTGCCTTTAGAACCGAAAGTGGTGAGGCTACTGTGCTAGATGCTTTTTGCCCTCATTTGGGTGCTCATCTAGGCGAAGGTGGATGTGTCAAAGGTGAAACCATAGAATGTCCTTTTCATGCATGGCGTTGGAACAAAGATGGGACTTGCGCAGAGATACCGTATGCAAAAAATTTTCCCCCAAAAGCTAAAGAAACACAGATTTATCATTACCCTACCAAAGAAGCAAATGGTTTTATTTGGGCGTGGCACCATCTACTTAAAGAAGAACCTTACTTTGAGTTGCCGATGCTTGATGGGTTTAATGGTGATGATGACAAATGGGGAAAGGTTTACAACTACGAGTATAAAATTAATACCGTTTTGCAGGAAATTGCAGAAAATGATGTGGATCAAGCACACTTTCCAAAAGTACATGGCTCTCCATCTCTCCCTGAAACTGAGGCAATTGTAGATGGTATTTATCGAAAAACTATTGCGGAGACTTTAATGGATCCAAACAATGATAGCGTCTCTGAGGAGTTTAAAGTTGAGGACCAAGGCATGTTTACAACAACCTTTACAAGAGAGTCCTGGGGTTTAGGTTGTGTAGGTCTGCGCATGGTGAATTTACCTCCAAGTGGCGGTGAATTCATAATGGTTAATGCCTCATGTCCTGTTGATAATAAAAATTCAATTTTGAGGTGGTCAATGCGAGTCTCAAAAGATATTGAAGATGAGGTTGGTATGGCAATCATTGATGGGATTGCGAATGGAGTCTTGGATGATATGCCAATATGGGATAACAAGAGCTATGTAGCAAATCCAATTCTGTGTGATGGAGATGGACCGATAAATAAATTTAGAAAATGGGTGAGTCAGTTTTACTCTGAGATTCCAGATACTGCATAAACCTTGGCAAAAGTTCATTTCTTTTATTCAACCATGAATGCGGGTAAATCTACTGCCCTACTTCAATCAAACTATAACTACAATGAAAGAGGCATGGATACATTGCTATTTCTTCCTAAAGTAGATGCAGATGCAAATAAAAATAAGATTCACTCTAGAATTGGCCTGATTGCCGATGCAATCTCAGTAGACACAAGTTTTAATTTTTTTGAGTATGTTCAGAACTTTAAAAACAAAAAAAAGGTTGATGCAATATTGATTGATGAAGTTCAATTTCTAACAAAAGATCAGGTTAGGCAAATTTGCAAGATAAGCGATACTCTTAATATCCCATCGATGTGTTATGGAATCAGAACAGATTTCAGAGGAGAGCTTTTTGAGGGTAGCTCGGAATTGCTTGCACTTGCAGATAATCTCATCGAGTTAAAAACTGTATGTGACTGCGGAAGAAAAGCAACCATGGTGGTTCGACTGGATGAATCCGGCAAGGTGATTACTGCAGGTAAAAAAATACAGATTGGTGGAAATGATACGTACAAAGTTTATTGCAGAAAACACTTTAGAGAGCTAACTAACTTAATTTAAGTCCTAAGTCCTCTCTTAAAGCTTTTTAAATGCAAATACAAAGGATCTGTCGGGTCTGAGGTTCCAATATTTGCTCCTTGAATCATCGGATGTTCAAGATTAACTTCTGAGGGTTCGTTTACATAAACCCAATCTGCATCCACCACCCTTTTAGAAAACTTCCAAACCCCTTTTCTTTTTTCATATTTATCAAAATATCTCCCACCAATGAGAACATCATGGCCTTGAGCTTCATCCTTTACTTTGTGGAAAGCAATAATATAAGTTTCTCCTTCTGCCTTGTTACCGTTTAACTTAATGTTGTGGGATGTTACATTGTGATGAAGGATTGCCATATTGCTTTGGATCTCTGGAAGCATATCAATGAACTCCATAGCTTTACCTCTAAAAAATGAACCGTGATCATCCTCAGCATCTTCATGATATAAAGATCGCATGAGTTCATGATCGTGCCTATCAGCTGCCTGACAATAAAGATTTACGAGTTCTCTAATCGCTTCTTTATCGATTAATGCTCTTATTTCTTTGTTTAAATCTTCCATAATAGTTGTCCTAAATAGTTAGTCCTATAGGCTATAATTTTTCATGCACTAAGTAAAAAGATATGCAATATACAAACCTTCTTGAAAGCTCCTCCATTGGAGATATGCAATTAAAAAATAAAATTGTGATGGCCCCGATGGGATCCAATTTCGCTTCAAAAGATGGTCATGCAAGCGAAAGATTAAAGGCTTATTACGAGGAAAGAGCTAAAGGAGGTGTAGGATTAATTATCTTAGAGACCTCTGCGGTAAGTTGGCCTGCGGGATCCTCAATGCCTAATATGATTGGGTATTCTGAGGATAGTTTCATTCCAGACTTACAAGACCTTACATCAAGAGTTCAACAACACGGTGCCAAAATTGCTGCACAACTAAATCATAGTGGAAAAATTTCTCAGGAAGATGTTGTTGCGGGTCGTGAAATTCCAGTTCCATCCATCCCCAAAATGCATCCAAGTGACATGTTTGGGCTCCTGACTGAATCAGAAATAATGAACTTCATTAAAGCCGCAGGTCCAGATGGAAAAGGCCCAAGATATCACGAACTTACAACTGAAGAAATTAAAGACGAGATTAAACACTTTGTTTCCGCGGCCAAAAGAGCAGTCGAGTCAGGTTTTGATGCCATTGAAATTCATGCGGGACACGGTTATCTAATCTCTAGCTTTTTATCTCCTGCAGTTAACAGGCGAACGGACGAGTATGGAGGAAGCGCAGAAAATAGAGCAAGATTATTGGTAGAGATAATTTCAAATATTAAATCGTCCATTCCTAGTTCTATTCCGGTAATTGTTCGTCTTGATGCATTTGAATACAGAGTTGAAGGTGGAATCTCAACTGATGATTTTCTCGTTACCATAAAACTTGCTGAGGAAGCCGGGGCAGATGCTCTTGATATTAGTGCTTACGGAAATCCGGCTAAAGGAATTGCCTTTACGGAGGCTCCTCTTGTTCATGAACCTGGTGGATTCATAAAATTCGCTAAACTTGCTAAAGCTCAATGCTCAATTCCCATCTTGGCTGTTGGAAGAATCAATCTAGATGTAGCTGAATTGGGCATAAAAAATAATGATTTTGATTTTGTTGTGATGGGACGAAAACTTCTTGCTGATCCGTTTCTTCCCCAAAAGCTGCTAGACAATCAGGAGTCGCTGATTAGACCCTGTATTTATTGTTACGTTTGCGTAAGCAAAATTTTTATAAATCAGCCTATGTGTTGCTCTGTCAATGCCTCAATGGGTAAAGAATTTGAAGATAAAGATTTATATTCAAAATCTAACAAAAAGAAAAACATTGTAGTTATTGGTTCAGGACCTGCAGGCATGGAGTCTGCAAGAATTCTTGGTGAACGAGGCCATGCAGTTACAGTATTAGAAAAGGAAAAAGATATTGGTGGCACTTTAAGAGTTGCCTCACTTGCATATGAACCCAATCAAGCATTGATTACTTATTTAAAAAATAGTCTTAAACATCTTGGAATAAAAATAAAAACTAGAACTAAAGCAAATCTAGAAGTATTAAAAAAGATTTCTCCTGATCATGTGCTTTTTGCAACCGGAGCCAAAAGAACTGCACCACAAATTCCTGGAAAAGAATTAGGGCATGTCTTTGATGGAGAGGAGTTAAAGTCCTTATTAATTTCAAGTAACAGTGAAGCTGAAAAAAAACTAAATTTCCTTTCAAGGCTAATCTTAAAAGCTGGCAATCTTTCTCAACTCTTAAGAAATATATCCACCTTAAGAGTCCTTAGTAAATTTTGGATGCCCCTTAAAAAAGAGCTTGTCATTATTGGTGGCGATCTGGTTGGTTTAGAACTAGCGGAATTTCTAACTGAAAGAGGTAAAAAGATTACTGTCTTAGAGCCAAGTAATGACTTAGGTCCTAATTTAAGTATTGTTAGAAGATCTCGAGTAATTCATCTTCTTAAATCTCATGGAGTTAAGATAATTAAGAACGCAAAAGACATTAAAATCTCTAACTCTGATGTAAATTTTGAGCTTGATGGAACTTCTCAATCAGTAAAAGCAAATCAGGTCATTATAGCTATGGGAACTGAGTCCAATACTGAGTTTGCTGAAGAGCTTAGAGAAAATAATTTTAATGTTTCTATGGTAGGAGATTGCACCTCAGTCGGTTACATCGAGGGAGCAATATCTGATGCTAGGATAGCCGTAAAGGAAATTATTTAACTCAACTTAATGCTTCATTTACTGCTTGGTGCTTGATTTCACCTTGTGAAATGTTGAGACCATTCTTCAAACCTGCATTTTGATTTAAAGCCTCTTTAACGCCTAAATTTGCTAGCAATTTTATGTAAGGCAAAGTTGCCTTATTTAAAGCAAGTGAAGCAGTTAAAGGGACTGCACCTGGCATATTAGTAACGCAATAATGAACAACATCATCTACTAGGAATGTAGGCTCATCATGAGTAGTCGGTTTGCTGGTCTCAAAGCACCCACCTTGATCAATAGAAATATCTACCATTACAGTTCCTGGTGACATTTCACGAATCATTTCCCTAGTTATAATCTTGGGAGCTTCTTTTCCAATCACATACACCGATCCCACCACTAAATCAGATTTTTTAATGCTTTCAAAAATAGCTTCAGAAGATGATTGAATGTAATTAATATTATCTTCGCCGTATTTTGCCTTTAGGGAATTCAATTTATCCATGGATAAATCAATCACATTTACAATAGCCTTATTATCCATTGCCTTCTCAATGGCTTGGGCGCCAGCGACTCCCCCACCGATTACGGTAACAACTCTCGAATCTAAACTTTGAAATGATCCAAGCAAAACCCCTTTTCCATGATTGTGCTTAAGTAAATTATATGAGCCTACTACTATACTAATTTGCCCTGCGATTTCGCTCATGGGGGCCAGTAATGGCAAAGCATTGTTCTCGTCAGTTACAGTCTCATAAGCGATACCAGTAACGCCAGTACTTACGATCTTTTTTGCACTTTCGGGATTTCCAGCAAGATGAAGATAAGTGAACAACGTCAAGTCCTCCCGAAGATAATCCAATTCTTGCTCAATAGGTTCTTTAACTTTAATGATGAGATTTGATTTATTAAATACTTCCTCGGCTTCATCAATTACTTTGGCCCCTGAATTAATATAATCTTGATTACTGAAACCAATTGAGCTGCCAGCATCTGATTGAATTAATACCTGATGCCCCTCTTTGCAAAGAGCCATACTCGATTCAGGAGTTAAGCCGACCCTGTATTCATTATTTTTAACCTCTTTAGGAACCCCGATGATCATTATTTCATTTTAATTGTATATTAAAAAATTCAGAAACTGTTTTGTCGGCTATCCTCTGAAGTTTGATTGCAACGGATGGCTCGATATTACCAACTCCTCTATTACCTTCGGTGCTGCGTCCAAAGAGGGTCGCAAATACAACACTTGCGGCAAGGTAGGTGCCCTCTTCTGAAGGGTGCCTGTTATCACTGGTGTATAAATTAATTTCGGGATGAGACTTATTTCCAAGATCAAATGCTTCTCCAGCTGGAATAAGAAGTAGATTATTTAAATTCGCTACTTTTAAAAATTCTTTTTTAAGTTTTTTATACATTGTTGGTTTATTTTTATAGCCCCAGGTCATAAAAAGTATGGGCTCTGCTTTATTTTTTCTAATAGTTTTTGAATGTTTTACAACGTAACTATAGAAGGCTTCTTTAGTCTTTGGGTGAATTGGGCAAAGACTGCAATCAGCCATTATTACTGCATCTACAGAGGTCTCATCATATTCGATGTACGAGTTGTCTTTGTTGGCATCGATTTTAAAACTGCCGATATTTTCGTTACTTAAATAACTCTCAACATTATGCCAAGACAATGAAGACCCATTGATAGTAATTGAGCGCCTTTTGATATCGCCTATTTGTGGATCAGCCTTAATTAGTTTTCCAAGTTGGTTATGGAGGCTGTTGTTGTAATAAAAAAAACTGTGCCCCACAAACATTACAGATTTAATATCATTTGATTTTGTAGATTTAATGTTTGGAATTAGATTCTCTGAAGAAACAGAAGTTGCAAAGATTAGACTTAGTGCAATAAAAGCATTATTTAACTTAATACGCATTTTTAACAATTATATTCTTTGTTAATAATTTTGGTGGAGCTAGGCGGGATCGAACCGCCGACCTCTTGCATGCCATGCAAGCGCTCTCCCAGCTGAGCTATAGCCCCAATATTTAGATTGGCTATTCTAAATTGTTTTATGGCTAGTTGCTATACAGAGCATTTCAAGATATCTTCGCTAAATTAATCTCTTGAACTTATGAGTAAAAAAACACCTGTCGTTGTTGGTCTCGGAATAATCCAACAACATGGAGCATATGATGAGCTGGATGAAGCATTAATTTTGATGGAAGAAGCTACGGTATCTGCTATTGAGGATTGTGGCAACCCAAAAATTACTGACTACATTGACATTATTGACATACCCAAGGGTTTTTGGGCATATAGAGATCCAGGTAAGTGGATTGGAGAAAAGCATGGTTTTCAGCATGCAAAAACAAGTGTTAATAAGATCGGGGTTTTACAACAACACCTCATAAATTCTGCTGCGCTAAGAATTCAAAATGGTGAAATCCGTGGTGGCCTTATTCTTGGTGGTGAATCTAGAGCAAAAATGATTGCTGCTTTAAAGGAAAAAAAAGACTTCAAAGAGCTGGAGCTAAACACAAATCCAGATATGTACGTTAAAGCAAAAGATGATTTGTATGGACCACAAGAAGCTGAAGCACTTGGATTGATGGCTGTTGGTTATTATGCGGTTCTTGAGAGTGCTATGAGATTTCACAAAGATCACTCTTTAAAGGAACATGAATATTATCTATCAAATATGTATGCAGATTTTTCTCAGATTGCTGCAAAAAATCCTCATGCATGGAATCAAAAAGAGTATCAGCCTAACGAAATTAGTGAGCCCTCTTCAAAAAATAAACCAATTGCATACCCATACAACAAATTGCATAACACCTCATGGAATGTTAATCAGGCGTCCGCGATGATTATTGTTGATGAAGAGATAGCTGATAAATTAAAGATCCCAAAAAATAAAAGATCATATCCACTGGCTTCATCTGAAACTAACCATATGCTCGCTCTTATTGAAAGACCAAGCTTTGTAAGTTCTGCTGGATTGGAATTGTCTGCAGCATATATAAATAAAAAGATTTCAAATTACGGGAAGCTCCCATCAATCGTTGACCTGTATAGCTGTTTCCCAGTTGCTATCCAACAATGTGAAAACGTCCTTGAACTAGATCCCTCAATACCAAAAACTATTACCGGAGGAATGCCATTTGCTGGTGGACCTCTGAATAACTACATGCTTCACGCCACAGTACAGGCGTTACTTCTATTGCGAGAGAATCCAGATAATATCGCTTTAATAACAGGTGTCTCAGGGATGATGACAAAACAGGCTTTTGGCCTTTGGTCAGGAATTAAATTAGATGAGTTCACACATTTGGATACTACTGAGGAGGCTGAAAAAATTGATCTTCCAAAAGAAATGTCTGCTTTTGAGTCTGGAGATGGGCATGTCATCGGTTACACAGTTTTATTTGATCAATTAGATGCTGAGAAAGCAGTTATATACATTGAGGATTTGCAAGGAAAAAGAAAAGTTGTAACATCAAGTGAAGTAGATATTTTAAAAAACATGAGGGAAGAAGAATGGGTTGGAAAAGCAATCAAGTACAAAGACTCAGTGTTGGTCTCTTAACACTATTTATTGCATCACTAGATGCCGCACAAAATTCAGTAAATCAATCTATTAAAAAACACCAATCAACATTTGAAAATGTTGCGATGGATATATGGGATTTAGCTGAAGTTGGTTATCAAGAATACAAGAGTTCAGAAATTCTAATTAATACTCTTAAAAAAAATGGATTCAAAATTACAACTGGGGTGGCTGATATTCCTACTGCTTTTGTTGCCGAGTATTCAAATGGAGGACCTGTTATTGGTATTTTGGGTGAATACGATGCATTGCCCGGTGTAATGCAAACGTCATCTCCATTCAAAGAAACACGATCTGACAGGATAGCTGGTCATGCCTGTGGACATCACTTATTTGGTGCTGCTTCTGCATGGGCAGCAGTCACCATAAAAGAATGGATTGAAAAAACTAAAACTCCTGGAACCGTAAGATTTTATGGAACTCCAGCTGAGGAAGGTGGCTCTGGAAAAGTATACATGGTTCGTGAAGGTCTCTTTGAGGATGTTGATATAGCCCTTCACTGGCATCCTGGTAGTGTAAATCATGCAAATCCTAGAACATCAAATGCAAATAAATCAGCCAAATTTACATTCAATGGTATATCAGCTCATGCAGCCGGATCACCCGATAAAGGGAGGTCTGCACTCGATGGCGTCGAATCGATGAATATGATGGTGAATTTAATGCGTGAGCATATCCCACAAGATTCAAGAATTCATTATGTAATTACGAAAGGTGGTTTGGCTCCAAATGTTGTTCCCGATGTTGCTGAGGTTTATTACTACGTCAGGCACCCTGAAATGCACATGGTAAATGAGCTATTTCAAAGGGTTGTAAAAGCCGCTGAAGGCGCAGCTATTGGCACTGATACTAAGGTGACTTACGAAATTATGCATGGTAATTATTCTTTGCTACCTAATGATGCTATTCAAAAAGTGATGTATCAAAAGTTAACTAAAAGGGGTGGCATTAGTTACGATAAAAATGAAAAAAAATATGCAGAAAAAATTTATCAAACACTTGTGAGTCCATCTGGAAAAATTGGTGACCAAAAAAATGTTCTGCCTTACAGAGAAACTCATGGTTATGGTTCTACTGACGTTGGCGATATTAGCTGGGTTGTTCCTACAGGCGGAGTAAGAATTGCTACTTGGGTTCCAGGTACGTCTGCACACTCATGGCAAGCCGTGGCTGCTGGTGGAACATCAATTGGCCTTAAAGGCACAAAGTTAGCTGCTGAAATATTGTCTGAAACTGCGATAGAGTTGTTATTAGATACCTCGTTAATTGATCAAGCCAAAGAGGAATTAAGAATTAGAACGGGTGATAAATTTCAATATGAGCCTTTACTAGGAAATCGAGAGCCACCTTTAGATTATCGAAATTAATCAAATGATACTTTGTCATATTTTTGAGATATTTGAATAAAATTGCTAATATTTAAATGCAACATTTAGGGGATACTATGAAATTTAAAAATGCTTTATTGAGTATGGGCTTAATTTTACCATTAGGTCTATTAGCACAATCTGATCAAGAAATTGAAGAAGTGGTTGTGGTAGGTTCACAAATAAAGGGAGCTAAGATTACTGGAGCACTGCCAGTATCAATCATATCAAGTGATGATATTGATGCGCTGGGTGTTGAATCTGGTGATGAGCTTTTAGATAACATTGCTGAACTGGGTCAAAATACTTTTAATCAAAATGAATTTAGCGGAGGCTATAATGCTTCAAGGGGTGACGTAGGTGCTTTTAATTTAAGGGACATTGGTACCGGTAATACTCTAGTACTCCTTAATGGAAGAAGATTAATTACTTCGCCAGGCTATCAGACTGAGCCAATTTTAGGTGGAAGTATGCCGGTCTTTACAAGTAATTCAAATGCAATACCTGTCCATGGTGCTGACAGAATCGAAATTTTAAGGGATGGTGCTTCAGCGATTTATGGAGCTGATGCTCTAGCTGGTGTTGTAAATACTGTTCTTAAGTCAAACTTTGTTGGTACTAATGTTAGATACAGAATGAGTAAATATGACCATTTTGCTGCTACTGATCATAAAGTCAGTGCTCAGTGGGGTAAAGATATTGGTAATACAAATGTTTCAATTTATTTTGATGCCTATCACCGTGAAGAAATCAGAGGTGATGAAGATCCTAAATGGCTTACAGCAGATCCAAGAAAAGTCCCTGGAGGGTTGGTAGAGCCTTATGAAGGCAAAGTGTTTTTAGATACAAGCTTTAGAAATACAAGTGACCAATCCAGGTATGGTATCTGGAGCGGTGGTGCAAACTACTTACATGTAAGGCCAAATACAGGAAATTGTGCTTATACAGGTACCGGGGGTGATACTTGTCTCTATACTTCAAGTAAAAATTCCATTGCATCAGACTCACTAAGATCTAGATATAATGACACTCGCTGGATGCGGCCTGACCTGCAAAGAGAAAATTTATTTGTTTTCATCAATAGCGAATTATCCAATGGAGTAGAAGCATACACGGAGATTGGCTACTATCATTCTTTTGCTACACAAATGTTATTTCCTGGAACAAGTCTTGGCTCTGGAAGTTGCGGGAAAAGTGGTAAATGTACTCAACCGCTCTTAATTCCAACCTCAAACTATTGGTTACAACAACTGGTTGATGATAGTGGTAATAAGTTAGTTGATGACTCTAGTGTAATCAAAAATGGTTTAGGTTTATTTAAATCTAGGCACAGATTTGATTCACCTCGTGGTTATGACTCTGACAGAGTAACACTTAGATTTTTACAAGGCTTCAGAGGTGCGTTAGGAGACTGGGATTGGGATGGCGCAATTTTATGGTCAGATGCAAAGTCCAAGCAAAAAAACTTTAACAGAATGTCAATGACATTATTTGATCAAAATATTGCATTATCAACCCCTAATGCATATAACCCATTTTGTGGTGGTAATGGCTGTAGTGATGAAACGCCCTTCTTGATAGATATTTTTAGAGAAAATACCACCGAATTACTCTTGGTTGATTTCAAGATATCCAACAATAATATCTATGAATTACCAGCAGGGCCAGTAGCTGCATTGTTTGGTTTTGAATCAAGGGAAGAAGAATATGTTGATGGAAGAGATCCTAGAATCGACGGAAGAGTAACCTATACAGTGCCAGCCGGAAGACCAAAAGCAGGAGAAACATTCCCGATTATATCGGATGTTATTAACTCAAGTGCAACTCCAGCTTCTAGTGGTTCAAGAACAACGACATCTATTTTTACTGAATTTCAAATTCCTCTGCACGAAACTGTAGATGCTCAGATTGCTGTTCGATATGAAGATGCTGATGACTATGGTGACGCAACAGTTGGAAAGATAGCATTAGGATGGCAGCCGATTGATCAAGTTAAGTTGCGCTATGCATTTTCAGAGACTTTTAGAGCTCCTGCTTTGATTCTTGTAAATGAAGGCTATTTGGGAAGAAGTTCGTCAAAAGGTGATGATTTGCTTGATTTCGTGGCATTAGATCCAGATACCTATGACAGCGGCTATTCTATGCAAAGAGTTACCGAAGGCAACAAAGGTTTGAAGGCTGAACTAGGTGAAAATGAGTCTATTGGTTTGGTTTTAGAACCAATAGATAATTTAATTATTACTCTCGATAAATGGTCTATCGAAACAGAAGACACCGTAGGTATTTTTGGAATGGACAATGCTTTACTCTTAGACCTTCTTATCAGATTAGAAGGCGGGCCCTCTGAGTGTACTGGAAATCCAAATGTAATTAGGAGTACTGATATTGAAACCACGGGTGTTAATTGGTCGGCTAAAAACCTTTGTCCAGCTGGTCTTGTGCAAAGAATTAATGACTATTACGTCAATGGTGACCTTAGAACAATTGAAGGCTTTGATACAAGCATTCTATACTCAATAGATACTGACTTTGGAGAATTCTCAGCTAAATTCGTAAATGTTCATTACGATACTAAAAATCAAGAAGCTGGTGGTGATGCAGCACGTCTTAGTAACGCCGCAGCACCAGGCGGTCTTCTTAATGGTATTGCAACACCAACTGGAGTAAATAACCTCCTTGGAATTAATGGTGCCATTGAGGACAAATACACTATGAAGCTAGGATGGAGAAATGGTCCTTATGAAGTTTTCCTATCAGGAACACAGTGGGGTGAGTTCGGAGAAACTGGGCATAAAGAAGGTACAGACGCTGACGGAAATGAGCTTCTATGGCCTGTTGACTCTATGACGGTATTAAATCTTACATTGGGATATAAATTTGATAATGACCTTAGGGTTAGATTACAAGTTAAAAACCTTGAGGATGAAAGAGCTCCTGTGGCAGATGAGACCTATGGTGGATTTTGGGCCGATCTTCATACAGATTATGGTAAAAATTTCTCTATAGAGTTTTTCAAAAAATTCTAATACCATTAATTATTGTTAACTTAATAAAGGGAGCGCATGCTCCCTTTTTTATGATGAAAAAATTATTAATCTTAGTTGCCCTATTTTCATTTGCTATTTTTGCAGATGAAGACGTTTTTAATTTTTCAACTGCATCTATTTTAGATGTTCCAATTTTTTATGTGACTCCCAATAGGATCAATAAAGACACTAGGCTGGTTGTAGTGATGCATGGACGAAAGAGAAATGCAGAGGAGTACAGAGACCAGTGGGTTGATTATGCTAAAGATTTAAATCTTGTAGTCCTTGTTCCAGAATTTAGTGAAGATAAATTTCCAGGTGTGCACACATATAATTATGGAAATGTCTTTAATGCGGATGGGCAAAAACAATCGATTGAATCTAGACTGTTCTCTTTGATTGAACCGTTAGTAAAAGAATCATTGAATAGGTTTAAAGTACGTTCTGATCATTGGGGGATATACGGGCATGGTGCTGGTGCTCATTTTGTTCACAGATATGTCATACACAACCCGCAATCCAGTTATACACTTGCGATAGCAGCAAATTTAGGTTGGTATCTAACCATGACAGACAAAGATTGGCCTTTTGGTTTAAATAAGTCAGGCATCTCAGATACTATGCTCAAAGATGCTTTTAATAAGTATTTCCTACTCATGCTTGGCATGAGTGATGTGTCTACAAAACCTAATACCCCTTATGTTGCAAGTATATTTGATAAGGTAACTGATCAAGGTAAGCATCGATTGGAGCGCGGCAGAAATTTCTTTAATGGAGTGTTGAAGAAGTCGAATGAATTAGATACTTTTTTAAAATGGGGTTTAGTTGAAGTGCCTACAAAAGATGGTCATAGCAATACAAAACAAATGGTTCCTTTTGCAGCAGAACTTTTTTATGAAAGGCTTAAATAATGCAGGCTTATAAGAAAAAAGGTTTTTGGGTAGGTGTTTCTCTGTTTGTTTTATTTAATCTATTGCAGCCTCCTAGTGGGCTAAGCGAGGCGGGTTGGATTGTAGCCTCAGTTACAGTCTTAATGGCTGCTTGGTGGGCAACTGAAGCAGTTCCTGTTGCTGTAACTGCCCTACTACCTTTAATCTTATTTCCACTGCTAGGCGTTGCTGATATAAAGACTACAGCTTTACCCTATGCTAATCCAAACGTTTATTTATTTATGGGTGGCTTTATTTTAGCTCTTGGAATTGAAGCATCTGGATTACATAAACGCCTTGCATTGCAAATGCTTGTTCTTGTCGGAAGCAGTGGTGCAAAATTAGTTGGTGGCTTCATGTTAGTCTCAGCTCTTATAAGTATGTGGGTGATGAATACCTCAACGACATTATTGCTGCTTCCAATTGGGCTTGCAGTTTGTGCTTCTGTTGCTTCCTCGATTCCAAACATGGGTGCAAGCGAAAGAAAAAGTTTTGAAGTTGCGCTCTTACTTGGGATTGCATATGCAGCAACGATTGGAGGAATGTCTACTCTTGTTGGTACTGCACCTAATATTATTTTTGCTGGATTCATGCAAGAGACCTATAACATTGAAATATCATTTATTGATTGGATGAAACTTGGAGTACCGCTGTCCTCTCTGATGTTGATAGCCTCATGGTATGTCCTAACAAAAATAGTTTATCCAGTTAAGTTTGAAGCAACTATTGAGACTAAGGCGAAGCTTCAAAGCATGTTAGATGATTTAGGTGTTTTGACTAAAGATGAAAAGAAGGTTTTATGTATTTTTATTCTTGCTGCTCTAGCATGGATGTTTAGAAAATTAATTAATCAAATTCCAGGTTTTGAATTACTCACAGATGCTGGTGTTGGGTTATTTATTGCTTTGTTGTTTTTTATCATCCCCTCTTCGATGCATAAAAAAGATCTTTTAACTTGGGATCAAGCTAACAAACTCCCATGGGGACTTCTAGTATTATTTGGTGGTGGGCTTTCGCTTGCTGCACAAATTGGATCATCAGGTCTTGGTCTATGGATTGGAGAAGGATTATCCGTTCTTCAATCAGTACCTCCGATAATTCTTATACTATGCGTTGCTACTTTGATAATATTTTTAACAGAAATTACTTCCAATGTTGCGACAACCAGCACCTTCTTACCAGTTGTGGGTGCAGTGGCCATTTCCATTGGGGTATTACCAATATCACTTACAATTCCGGTTGTGTTGGCTGCTAGTTGTGCATTTATGCTGCCTGTTGCAACTCCACCTAATGCAATTGTTTTTGGCTCTAATAAATTTAGTATCCCTGATATGATAAGGGCTGGTTTTGCCTTAAATATCATTGGAATTCTTCTAGTCACAATTTTTGCTTATTATGTTGCGCCAAATATCTTTTAACTTTGTCTTCTTTTTTTCAAGCTTAGGCTTGTATGGTCAAGAAAGCTATATTGATTATCGCTCTCCCTTTCATCCAGTGGTGGGTAACTCTGGAATGGTTGTCTCTCAAAATAAAGAATCTTCTGATATAGGTATTGAGATATTAGAAATGGGTGGCAATGCAATTGATGCTGCTGTCGCGGTCGGATTTTCTCTTGCTATTACACTTCCACGTGCTGGAAATTTAGGTGGCGGGGGTTTTCTTTTAGTTTATTTAAAAGAGAGGGATGAAATAATTTCAATTGATTATCGAGGAGCATCTTCAAAGAATGCAGACTTATTCGAAATATTTAAAAAAAGTCTTCCAGATAATTATGAGGACATAAATAGAGATTTAGTGCGTTATGGATATTTTGCCTCAACAGTTCCAGGTACTGTTGCTGGCCTTCTAGAAGCTCATGAACGTTACGGTAAACTATCCTTGAATAAGGTTATTGCTCCTGTAATTAGGCAAGCCAGAGAAGGAATCATAGTCTCTTATGATTTACACCATGCCATAAAGAGTGCGCCGCAGCTATATAGTGATCCTGAATCAAGAAGAATATATTTTAGCAATGAAGCACCATTAGCCATTCATTCTTTAATGAAAAGACCTGATTTGGCTAATACATTAAGTTTAATTGCTAAAAATGGAAAAGATGGTTTTTATCAAGGCGAAATAGCTCAGAAAATCGCTGAGGCGTTTTCAGATAATAAAAGTTTTATTAATCTGGATGATTTGGCTAGTTATACAGCAAGAATTCAGACACCTATCTCAACAAAATATAGAGGAAATACTGTCTTTACCCAAGGTCCGCCATCAGGGGGTGGTGTAGTATTAATAAATGCACTGAATGTACTTGAATCATTTAATTTAAATAAATACAAAGAAAATTCAGCTGTCACATACCATTTAATTGCTGAGGCATTAAGAAAAGGTCATCATGCAAGATCAAGAAATGTTGGTGATCCTGAATTTTATGATGTTCCAATTAGTAGTTTAGTTGATAAAAAACATGCTAGAGAGCATGCTCAAAAAATTAAATTCAATACCGCTTTACCTGCCAATGAGATTAAGCCTATTGAAGTAATCAATGAAAGTAGAGATACAACTCATTACTCAATTATCGACAAGGAAGGAAATGCCGTATCAAATACATACACACTTGGATATTCATTTGGTTCGGGTGTAACAATTCCAGGAACTGGTATTTTGATGAATAATCAAATGAACAACTTTGCCTTTAAATATGGTGATGCTTCAGAAATAAGCAGAAGCAGCAGTCCAGGCAATAAATTTGAGCCCGGAAAACGCCCAATGAGTACAATGAATCCGGTAATAGTGAAAAATAAAGATAATGGTATATTTCTTATTACAGGGTCGCCTGGTGGCTCATTTATCCCTGCCGCTGCTCTAAGAGTAATATCAGGCATTATTGATTTTGACTTGGATATAGGTGAAGCAACGATGCTTCCAAGAATTCATAAAGATTGGCCCTATTCTGGATTAACACATGAGTCCTCAGTGAGCTCAGACATAATTGCCATACTTAATAAATTAGGCCATGAGGCTGAAGAATCTAAAACTATGGGTAGCACACAAAGTATTCATATAATTGATAACATCCGCTATGGGTATGCTGATTTAAGAAGACCTAATTCTGGAGTAGCCATCCAAATTGATTAAAGCAATATCATTTATATTTAAAAAACCTTCATTATCGCAAGATCAGTTTATGGAGCATTATGAAAATTCACATGCACCACTGGCAAGATCAATTTTAGAGTTTAGTCATTATGAAAGAAATCATATTTTAAATGTTTATGATGACAATCCGAGCTGTATAAGCATTTTCAAGTACAGCTCAGAAGAATTGTTAAAAAAAACTCAAAAAATACTTCAGGATTATCCAAAAGATTTAAAAGAAGATGAGTTGAAATTCATGGATTTCGACAAAAACTATTATCACTTTGTCGATGAAGAGATATTATCTACAAAAAAATTTAAATATAAGGTTTTTTCAAAAAAAGAAATCCATAACGATCAGTTACATGGGCTCTCTATTAATAAACTAATAGATCAAGATAAAATTATTTTTGAATATGGAAGTGAGAATGATTGGTCCACACAATTCAATACTAAGACACTTTATTTTTGTAGAAATTATTCTTCTTAATCGTTAAACTCAATTGCTTTTTTTATTCTTTCAATAGAAACCTCTTTGCCAATCAAAGAAAGTGTTAAACCCAAAGACGGAGATTTTGTTGAGCCAACCACGGCAACTCTTATTGGTTGATTAAGTTGCGGTGTATTAAGATCAAGGTCTTTTTGGCATTTTGCAAGCACATCATCCAATTGATCTTCACTCCATGGTTCAATCGATTCTAACTGTCTTAGAACGAACTCCAATAAAGGCTTGGAGCCTATAAGAAACTTATCAACAGATTTTTGATCATATGTCTTAATATCTAAAAAGTATGGAATTAAATCTTGACTAATTGAAGCCAAAGTTGGTGATGAGGTTCTTAAATGAGAAATTATTTCTTTCAAATTATCCTTTGACTCAAGACTGATATTCTCTTTTTTTAAATAAGGTTTCAGATGATCAATAAACTCTTCTAAATCTAAATTAGCTAAATGATTGGTATTAATCCAATCAAGTTTTTTAATATCAAAAACTGCTCCTGCTTTTTGAACTTCCTGCATTCTAAAGTCTTTAATTAAGTCATCTAAATAAAAGATTTCTTTATCCCCTTTAGACCATCCAAGTCTTGCCAACATATTGACCATTGAGGATGGTAAATATCCTGAAGCTATATATTCATCAAGACTTGTAACTGCATCCCTTTTTGAAAGCCTTTTTTTATTTTCTCCAAGGACTAGAGGAAGATGAGCATATTCCAGAGCAGGCAGTCCTAGAGCCTCTTGAATATGGATTTGTCTTGGAGTATTGCTAAGGTGGTCTTCACCTCTAATAACAGTTGTAACTCCCTGAGCAGCATCATCAACAACATTACATAAGTGATACGTTGGATTGCCATTACTTCTCAATAAAATAAGATCATCTAACTCGCAATTATCGAATATTACCTCACCTCTAACTAAGTCATTAAACCTAACTTCGCCATCCCTAGGTGTCTTGAGTCGTAACACTGTATTTTCAGACTTTGAAAGATTTCTTTCTCTACATTTACCATCATACATCGGCTTTTTTCCAGCCTTTTGTTGTTGATTCCTAAGTTTTTCAAGCCTCTTTGGCTGACAATCACAATAATATCCCAAACCTAAATCAACAATTTTTTGAGCAGCACTTAAATAGAGATGCCCTCTTTGAGATTGTTTCACTGGATCTTCATCTGGGGCTAAGCCCATCATTTGCAATCCATCTAATATATTTTTCTCAAATTTTTCTCTTGATCGCTCTTGGTCAGTATCTTCAATACGAACAAGAAATTTGCCATCATTTTGTTTAGCATAAATATAGTTATATAACGCTGTCCGAACACCACCTATATGTAAGTTTCCAGTTGGGCTTGGTGCAAACCTGGTTACAGTCATAATTGATTCCATAAAGTAATAATATTGTTCTTAGATTCAATCTCATTCAATCTTTTTTTATGCTCAGATACGTCATTAGAACTAGCTTTAAAAGATGTAATTTCAATGTCACTTGCTTCTATCTCATTTTTGATTCCCGCTTCATTAGTTTCAGGACTTAAATTACTGCCGAATTCAAACTTTGATTGACCACCAGTTAAATGGAAATAAACATCAGCAAGGATATTTGTATCAAGCATTGCACCATGATAAGTCCTATCATAATTATTAATATCAAAGCGTTTAGTAAGAGCATCAAGAGAGTTTCTTTGACCAGGATACTTTTCCCTAGCAATTACAAGCGAATCCTCAACTTCACATATTTCTTCTAACCTTGGATAGCTTGAAGAAATTAGGTTAAGTTCATTATTAAGAAAACCAAGATCAAAAGGTGCATTATGAATGATTAATGTGCTGTTATTAATGAACTCTAAGAACTCATCAGCAATATCAGAGAATTTGGGTTTATCTATTAAGTCTTTGTTTGAAATTCCATGGACTTTTTGTGCTTCCTCATCAATGAGTCTTTCTGGATTTAAATATACATGAAAATGATCATCTGTCTTCTTTCTATCCTCTAGCAACAAAGCTCCTATTTCAATTATTCTGTGACCTTGTTCAACCTCTAAGCCTGTTGTTTCAGTATCGAGGACGATAAATCTTTTACTCATAAATTTTCAATGCCTCTATTTGCTAATTCGTCAGCTTTTTCATTTCCTGGATTTCCAGAATGACCTTTTACCCACTCCCACGCAATTTTATGTTTGCTAACTAAGTTATCAAGTTGAATCCATAAATCTTTATTTTTAACATCCTTTTTATTGGCTGTTTTCCAATTATTTTTTTTCCAATTATGAATCCATGAATTAATGCCATCCATTACATACTTTGAATCTGTAAAGACTTTGACAGAACAAGGCTCTTTAAGAGTATTTAATCCTTCAATAACTGCTCTGAGTTCCATTTTATTATTGGTAGTATCAACTTCTCCACCATACAACTCTCTAACTTCCTCTTGATAGCTCATTAAGACACCCCAGCCACCGATTCCAGGATTACCTCTACAAGCCCCATCGGTATAAATAATTACGTCTTTCATGAGTTAAAATATAGTAATGTTAAAGATTTCTTATATCCAAGCTTATAGTGATAATTATATTTGGTTAATTCAAACTAATGAAGGAAATACTTTAGTTGATCCGGGTGATGCAGGCCCAGTTCAAGATTTTATTCAAAAAGAAGAAATAGAGATTGACGATATATTGATAACACACCATCACTTTGATCATATTGGTGGCCTTAAACCACTCAAACCTCTAATAAAGGGATCAATCATTGGTCCAGAAAGTAAAAATATTAATGACCTAGATTATAAAGTTAAAGATGGCGAAACAATCAATACAATAGGTTTGAAGTTCTCTGTAATCGAAATTCCCGGTCATACCCTTGATCACATTGCATTTTATTCAAATACAGAAAAAGATGTGCTTTTCTGTGGCGATACAATTTTCTCAGGAGGTTGCGGCAGAGTTTTTGAAGGTACTTTTCAACAAATGAATGACTCGATCAAAATCCTTAGCCAACTACCAAAGTCTACAGAAATATACTGCGCGCACGAATATACTCTCTCAAACTTAATATTTGCAAAGCAAGTTGAACCTAAAAATGATAAATTGAATGATTATTATGATGAAGTTATTATCATGCGAGAAAATGATATCTCTACAATTCCAACAACATTAAATAGAGAACTGCAAATTAATCCATTTTTAAGAGTTTCTAATGCTAGTCTAAGAGAATCCATCAGTGATAAACTTAATAATTCAGTGCAACTATCTGACACTGAAATATTTAAGTTTCTCAGAACATGGAAAGATTCTTTATAGTATTTTTTACTCTTCTTATTACTTACGGCTGTTCCAACCTTAATATAATTCCTGCAAGGCCCTATATAGATATTGAGCCATCTAAAGAAGTATTAGTTCCTGAGATTAAATATAACAATATTTGGGAAAGAATTTTTAAAGAAAATAACTTCGTAGATGATCCGCTTCCAGATGAAACGGAAAAATATGTAAAAAGGTTTATAAAAAATAAGAAGCACTTTAATGAGTTAATTTTAAATGGAGAGTATTACCTATTTGAAGTTCTAGAGGAGCTTGATCGGTATAGGCTTCCATCTGAGTTTGCATTACTTCCTTACATAGAAAGTAACTATGATCCTTTTTCAATATCATCATCTGGTGCCGTGGGCTTGTGGCAACTTATGCCAACAACGGGCAAAATTTATAATTTAGAAAAAACATGGTGGGTTGAGGGGCGTCATGACCCAATTGAATCAACAAAGGCAGCAGTAAAATATCTAGCATATCTTTATAACAGATTTGATAAGAATCCTACTCTTACATTAATTGCTTATCATGCTGGCCCTACCTATTTAGAAAAACAAATAAGGATCCTTGAGGGTCGAGGAAGAGAAGTTACCTTGAGTAACCTTAAGCTATCAAAAGAAAGTTTTAACTATGTTCCAAAGTTTTTGGCAATTAACAAAATTATTAAAGATCCATACAAATATGGTGTTAGTTTACCTAATCTTCCAAATGAAAAAGTTATAGAGAAAATCCAAATTGAAGGTCAAGTAGAAATGCTCCCATTTAGTGAATTTACTGGGGTAACACCAGAATTTTTATATCAGCTCAATGCTGGTTATACAAAGTGGGCAACACCCCCGACAAATAATACTGTCCTATTTTTACCAATTGAAAGATTGGAGGCTATTGAGCAGGATATAAATAATTATTTTCAAGAAAATCCAATAAGATGGATGACTCATAATGTATCATCAGGCGAAACTTTATGGGACATAGCAAAGCTCTATGATGTAGCTGTAGATGATTTAAAATTGGTAAATTCTAAATCAAATCAGAGCCTCCTCTCTATTAATGAAACATTATTAGTACCATTAGGAGATCCTAAAATCACAACTTTTATTCCATATCAAACTCATATTGTGAGTGAAGGAGATACCTTGTGGAGTCTAGGAAGAAAATATGACATAGCACCAATTGAAATTGCCAGAAATAATCAATTATCTATCAATGGCATACTTTCTGTTGGGGTTGCTTTAAATATTGGCACGGGGAATATTGCAAGATCAATGCAAGCAAAAAAGCGCTCAATTCTTTACAGCGTTAAGCAGGGTGACAATTTATATAAAATTTCAGAATTATTTAATATTGAGATAAGCGAAATTATGGAGCTTAACAATTTGTCTTCTAATGACTTAAGTCCTGGACAAATATTAAAGCTGATAATTAGTGCAATTTAAATTAATCTTCTGAGGTTTTTGGGTCTAAAGCATCACGCAAGCCATCACCAAAAAAATTTAATGCAAATAAGGTAATAGTAAAGGTTAAAGCTGGATAAATTAGAAGCCATGAGAATTCTTCCATTGACTCGACTCCATAACGAATTAGGGTACCCCAACTACTCATAGGTGGTTGAACACCTAATCCAAGAAAACTTAAAAATGCCTCTAAAAGCATAACTTGCGGAATCGTTAAAGTTGCATAAACAGCAATGGGTCCTAAAATATTCGGAAAAATATGTTTTCTGAATAAACGAATATTTGGTACTCCCATAGCTTGAGCAGCCATAACATATTCTTGATTTTTTATATTTATGACTTGGCCTCTTACAATTCGTGCCATCGTCAGCCACTCCACTGCTCCAATTGCCATAAATAATAACCATATATTTCTTCCAAAAATGACCATCAATAAAATAATGAAAATAATAAAAGGAAGACCATATAAAACATCTACAATTCGCATCATCACTGAATCAACTCTGCCGCCAAAATAGCCCGCGACAATTCCCCATGTGACTCCAATCACTAATGCAACAGCTGTGGCTACAAATCCCACTAAAAGTGAGACACGTGCTCCATATAGGATTCTACTGAGCAAATCTCTTCCCAATGTATCAGTACCAAGCAAATACTCTGGGGATGGTGGAGTCGCCCCAAGCTCTAGGTTTTGATATGCGTATGAATGAGATGCTAAAAAAGGTGCAAAAATTGCTGCTAGAATTAAAATTGCAAGTATGCAGGCACTTATCACAGCAGCTTTATTATTGATTAATCGTCTGTAAGCATCACTCCATAATGATTGATTATTCATTGATTGTTACCTCTGCTTTGAGGATTAGCCAATAACAAGGCAAGATCAGAGAGTAAATTAAAAATAATAATTAGGACGGAAAAGAAAATTGTGGTTCCAAGAATCATTGTGTAATCCCTGTTAAAAGCTGCTTCTACATAAAACCTCCCTAATCCTGGAATTTGAAAGATGGTCTCTACAACAAAAGAGCCTCCGATTAGTCCAGCTGCTGCGGGACCTAAAAAAGAAATAACGGGAATGAGTCCACCTCGCATTGCATGACCAAATACAACCCTAAATTCTGATAAGCCTTTAGCGCGTGCAGTTCTAATATAGTCTTGATTAAGTGTTTCAAGCATACCGCCCCTACTCAACCTAGCAATATAAGCTGCATATGCAGCACCTAGAGTTACAGATGGAAGTATCTTGTCACCGGGCAAAGAATCCCACCCAGAGACCGGAAGTGCTTCCAAGTAAATCCCAAAATATAAAACCAATAGTGGCCCTAGTAAAAAGGTTGGCATACAAATTCCAATCATTGCGACTGTCATAGGAATATAATCAAAAAGTGTATTTCTTTTAACAGCAGCTAGAACTCCAGAAGAAATACCAATAATGATAGCTACAATGATTGCATAAAATGCTAATTCTAATGTTACTGGAAAGCCTGTAAAAATCATTTCAGTAACTGATCGACCTGGGTATCTAAAGGAAGGACCAAAATCGCCTTGTAAAAGATTAACCATATAATCTTTGTACTGTACTAAAACTGGTGCATCTAGATTATAGACTTCATTTAAATTTTTAAGCACTTGATCAGGCAATGTCTTCTCAGCATCAAAGGGACCACCAGGTGCCATTCTTATTAAAAAAAATGTAATTGAGGTTACTATTAAGATTACAGGAATAGCAATCAACAGACGTCTAAAAAAGATGCCAAGCATATCAGTCTCTTTGGAGGTACACGAATTTAGGATGATGAACATCAAGGATGTTTGGATGCCATCCTTTTACATCTTGGCTTAATTGATATTGTCTAACGTATGTATAAATCGGAATTATCGGCATCTCATCAATTAAAAGCCTCTCAGCTTCCATAAAAACTTTATAACGCTCCTCTTGATTATTGATAGAGTTTGCAAGTTCTATCAATTGATCATATTCTGTATTTTCCCAGCCTGTTTTATTGTTCCCCCGGTTTGGTCGCAAAGTATCAAGAAATGTATTAGGATCCTCATAATCCCCTATCCAGCCTGCTCTAGAGACCTGAAAATCTCCGACCATTTCTCTTGCAAGATAGACCTTCCAGTCCTGATTCACAAGTTCAACATTAATACCGAGGTTTTGTTGCCACATTTGTTGAATTGCTAATGCAATTTTTCTATGTCCCTCTTGGGTATTAAATAAAATCTCTAACTTCGGAAAGCCTTCTCCATTTGGGTAACCAGCCTTCGCAAGTAAAGTGTTTGCAAGAACTGGATCAAATGGAACTTCAGTATCGGGATAGTAGTTTGCTGAACCTGGTGGAGTAAAGGAATAAGCTGGCTTTTGACCGCACTTCGATACTTTTTCTACAATCTGAGTTCTGTTAATTGCGTATGCCAAGGCTTTCCTGACATTAACGTCTTTGAGAACTTCATTAGTGGTATTAATTCTATAAAAGTAGGTCCCCATATAGGGATCAATGCGTAAGTTCGGGTTATTCTCTTCAAGATAAACAGGACATTTTTCTAGTGGCACTACATTTGTTACATGAAGTTGTCCAGCTCTAAACATTCTGTCTTCGGTTGATTCATTAGAAACAGGATAAAAATGTATTTCGTTTAACCTTACCTTGCTTGCATCCCAGTAAGTAGAACTCTTTTCAACAACAATTTTTTTGTTAAGCTCCCAGGTTTTCAGATTAAACGGTCCATTACAAACAAAATTTCCAGGCCTAGTCCACTCACCATTCCTGTCATCGATTGAGCCGTATGCAAGAACAGTATCCTTATGCACCGGATAAGTAGAATAATGTGATAAGAGTTTAATAAAAAACGCTGTCGGCGAATGAAGCTCTACTTTTAAAGTCTTATTCGAAATAGCTTTGACTCCTACTTGGTCAAAATCGATTATTTCTCCCTGATGAAACTCCTTAGCATTTTTAACATAATAAAGCATATCAGGATATTGAGATCCTAAAGATGCTGTTAAGATCCTTTGCCATGACCAAACAAAGTCTTCTGCAGTAACAGGCTCTCCATTTGACCAACTTGCATCTTCATGAATATTAAAGATGTAAGTTTTACCGTCTTGAGAAATTTCCCATGATTTTGCAACCCCAGGTAGATTGGGTCCGCCTTTAGGATTATTGATTGTTAATCCTTCACAAAGAGCAGTCAATAAATGATTTTCAGGAACGCCCGTAACGATATGTGGATCAATTCCTTGTGGTTCAGTGCCATTACCAAAATGAAACACTTGATCACGAAGGCCTGCATCAACTGGTGATTCATTATTTGAACAATTTGCAAGGAGCAGTAATAAGACAAATGTATATTGGATTTTCACATGCGTATTATATGAAAAAGCATCAAAAAAAACTGCCTTAACGTGCTTTATATATATAAAAAAAGGGGCTAAAAAGCCCCTTTATAGGTTTTTAAATCAAGATTACAACTCAAATGTAGCATTTACAAAGATGTAAGTACCAAGTGCATCAAAGTATCCAGGGAAAGTATTACCATTACCTGGAGCAGTACCAGCTGCTGATGTATAGACAGGGTCCTCATCAAGAATGTTACTAGCACCGACACTAAATCTTAAATTATCATTAAATTGATAATTAACTGTGAAATCAAGATAGGTTTTGTCCTCAATATCAATATCTACGGTATTGAGATCTTCTGTTTCACCTAAGAATCTAAGACCAAGTATGTAATCAAAGTCACCTCTTGAAAGAGATGCAGTATAGTTTCCTGCAAACTCTGGAGTAGGATTCTTGCCACAAGATTTACCATAATAACCAGCACATTCTAATTCCTCAGCGCCAGGTATAGCAATAAACGTATCTGAATCGGTAATTGTTGAAATACCTTTAAGGTCTACAACACCAATTGGAGTTTCAAGTGGGTAGGTAAAGATAATATCGTAACCAGTTAAACCAGACTCAGAAACATTAGTGTTTGTAGTAATAATCTGACCCGGTGATACCCATAGAGTACCAGCAATTGGATCTCTTTCAATTAGATTACAAAAGGTTGGATTTCCAGTCTCTAAACACTGTATTAATGATGTAGAAGCAGGAATGGTTCCAATACCATCAGTAATCTCAATATCAAAGTAATCCAACGTTACTGATAATCCAGGAACTGATTCAGGAGTCCAAACTACTCCTAATGTAACAGATTCTGATTCTTCAGGAACAAGGTTAGGGTTACCACCAGTTAAAATATTGTACTGATCAGCTGGTGATTTAAGGTCTGAACCATAGTCAGCAGCAGATAATCCTGTTCTGGCGCATTGTTCTTGTGTATAAGTTGGAGGAGTTCCAGCTTCAGGATCCGTACCACATGGGTCTGGATCTAAGTCGGTTAGACTAGAACCTTGGCCTCTGTACAATTCAGAGATTCCACCGTGACGTGTAGCTGTTTGATAAGTACCTCTTACAGATACTTGGTCATTAATCTGCCAATAACCACCAAACTTAAAGGCATCTGTGTCATTATCAGTAGAATAATCTGCAAACCTAGCACCAACTTCAAGGTTGAAGTTATCAGTTACAGGTATACCTAGTTCGAGGAAGTACTCTTTAACATCATATCCACCGGCAAGTGCAACGATAGGACCACCAGCACCCGTTCTATCAGCCGCCTGTGCAGAAGCATCCGGACGATAATCTGATTCTAGCTCTCTTGACTCATAACCAAACACTGCACTTACTGGAGCAGGAGCACCAGGAACTGTAACTCCTGTTTCACCCTCTACATAAGCTTGAATAATTGTTTCGCTAGAGTCACCTAATATAAAGTTAGGGATAGCCATGTATGTTTGAATTTCTGGATTAGCATCCCAAATAGCTTGAATACCTCCATCTCCAGGTAGACCACCGGAGAAAAGGTTATATGGAATACAATCCGGATCTGATCCATCAACAACTGACACACAAGTTGGCACGCCAGCAATACTCACAACATTAGTTGCTCTTAGTAGTTTAGTGATAGAAAGGTCATTCTGAATTTCTTCATTGAAATCAACTTCGGATGTTTGATATGAAATATCGTATCTCCAATCATCATTAAGATCACCTCTTAAACCAATTGAGTAGGTTATATTTTGATACTTAGTAGCATATTTTCTAGGTCCACCCTCGACGTTTCTCTTTAAACTTCTAACTGGAGCCATATAATCAATAATTGTTCCAGCAGCTACTTGGCTATTTAAATCATTTATGTAAGCCAATGCAGCAGCATTAGTTGCAAAATCAGGAGCATGATCGCCACCCATTCCGGTCCAGTTACCACATATAGCTTGATACTGTTGAGCCGAGAGATTTGCGTTATAACAAGGCAGTGCTCTTAGATCTCCAAACGTTCCAGAATATGCTATTTGTGATGGAGACTCGTTTTGCATGAATCTTACATTTGCATAGAACTCGTCATCATCTGTTAGGCTGTATTTCGCGAAGAATCCAGCATTAACTTTATCTTGTGGTCTTTGATAATGATTGGTTGGATTATAGTTATAAAGCGTTCCTGCTCTATCAGCAAACTCATCGCCTACAGTTTTATAATCGAATTTATAATCGGATACTGAAGTATCTATAGGAGTAAACCCCTTCTTCGAATATCCAAAATCGTATAGCCTTCCTGCAGGTATTGTACTGGAGCCACCGCACCTAGCAGCACCGCCACTTAAGGCACAAGCCCCACCATCATAGGCGCCCTGAAGAATAGGTTGAGTATTTATATGTTCAATGTAACCTGTGATGTGTCCATTTCCATCGTCAATTGAGCCACCAAATGCTAATGATAATTTAAGAGAATCGCCTTCAGTTACACTTGAAGGAGCTTTTTGATAGCCATAAGTATCATGAAGAGCTCTTAGCGCAGAGTTATCATTTTCATGATGATAAAAAGAATTTGTTGCGCTTGCTTTAAAGCCTTGAAACTCATCATCAAGAATAAAGTTAACAACACCAGCTAATGCATCTGAACCGTAAACGGATGTAGCACCACCAGTCAAAACTTCCACTCTTTTAATTAGCAATGCGGGAACCTGACTAATATCAGCACAAACTCCACCAGACGAAGTACCAGGGGCCATTCTGTTTCCATTTAATAGAACTAAGGTTCTAGAACAACCAAGATTTCTTAAGTTGGCTGTTGCTGTTCCATTAGATCCATTTGCTGTTTGAGCAATTTGGCCTGGGGCAATTTGAGGAAGATCATTTAATACATCTTCTAATCTAACAGCACCCCTATTGTCTATATCTTCAGCTGTTACAACTTGGACCTGAGAAGTACTAACAATATTTGGGTTAGTAATCCTTGTACCTGTAACAACCACCTCTTCTACATTTTCATCAGCAGTTTCCTGAGCAAATGAAAGCGGCACTATTACCAAAGAAGCAATAAGTGCTATAGTAAATTTATAATTAAAACTCATAGTTATATCCCTTAAATTTAAGTACACAGTAACAAATTGTGACGGTTTTATAACAAATGTCAAACCTGTTATCGATTTAACAATATAAAAATAATAGAACATGATACTAAAACGCTGATTACTTTACATAATGAGGTAAAAGTATAATAAAGAAGAAAAAAAAAGAGGGCCTAAGCCCTCTTTTTTATATTACAAAATTAATACTAGAAATTAATTTGGAAACCACCTGAAATAGTTCTGCCCGGCCATGCAGCTGGGTACCTAGATAGTTCTAAATCATTTTCCGGACCTCTATCAAAGACATTGGTAACTCTAAGGTTTAGTTTAAAATTATCATTAAGAGAATAAATTAAACCAAATGATCCCGTATAGTAACCATCGACATCATTAGAAAGTGGATTTCCTTCTGTATCAAGATATCTTTCTGGCTCAGCAGCATCATCCCAATCATCATTGAGCTTACCACCACCTCTGTAGAATAAATCAAGATATGAGAAGTATTTACCTTTCTCCCAGCTAAACTGAGTGACCAATCTATTATCAGGATTAGAAAATGATCCTAGCTCATCATCTTCATCAAAACCTGTTGCTGAGAAGATATCTTTATCTTTTTGATACCAGACTGTTTTAATTCCAAAATCACCTAGATCATAAGCAATGTCAGCACCTAGATAACCTAAAAACTCATTAACATTTTTATTATATGAAATTTCATAAATATATGTATCAAAGAGATAGTAGGCAGCGTTAACAACACCTACATTATAGGCTCCCTCTTTTGGAAGCTGGAATGAACCAGGCAATCTATTGAAAGAATCACAAAATTGATTATTTGGATAACTTGTTGAGTCATAACAAGCTGCCATCACCTGCGATAATGTAAATGTAGTAATTGCGTTCTGAATATCAAATTCAATAAAATCAACTGCGATTTGCAGACCTTCAACCACAGGGTGGAATGTCGGACTATATACAAATCCATACGAAGTAGTATCTGCCTCTTCATTCATTAGATTAAGATTACCACCTGATGTACCTCTAACAGACGCATTACCAGCTTGAGATGAAAAATCAGCTGGTATTCCTTCAGCTGCACAGTTAGCCTGTCTAACGCTTGGGTTAGGCCCTTCAATTAAGTTATTTGCATCACATGGATCAGATGTAAAGGAACTACCCTCTAAAACTGGCTTAAATAGCTCACCAACATTTGGCGCTCTTACTGTTACCTGAGATTTTGCTCTAAATGTTAGATCATCAATAATATCCCATGTTAAACCAAAGCCTTCAGTTGAGTCTGAACCAGCATATGAATGATCAATTTCTCTAAATGAAAGTGATAATTCAAGATTTTGAACTCCAGGTATATTCATATCAGAAGAAACCAATGGAACCCTTGCTTCCATATAGAAATCATCGGAATCAAACTGACCGCCCTGCGATCCATCACCGCTTCCACCGGCTTCATAAGCAACCCTTGTAGCAGCTCCGAATCCTGAATTAAAGTTAGCTTTTTCTGTCCTAGACTCAAAACCAAATAGAGCTTGCACTTCACCAGCAGGAAGCTCAGCAATAACACCATCGATTTCAAAGAAAGCTATATCCTGTCTTAGCTTCGCTCTATCAAAATATGCAGCAGTCACATAATCAAGTGATTCAGCTGAATTTTGACCAAAGCCAAATGGATTATATGGTTTACAGTCGCCCCTCTTACCAAAAATTGTTCCTGAATAAGTTGGTAATCCAAGATCGCTAACATTACCATTTTCATAATCAGCTTCATAATTCCATTTACAATCAATACGATTAGTATCTGGGTTTACCCCAGCATCCAGTGCAAGAAATAACCTCATATAATTGAGATTATTTTGGTTTGAATAAATAGTTGAACTACCTGTACTAATACCGGCTTCCCAACCAAAGTCACCGAGCTTACCCTCTAGAGAGAATCTAAACATATCAGTATTAGATTGGTTGCTGTTTGGACTATATAAATCCATCCACCACTTACCTAAATAAAATGTATCAGCACCTTCTGCCGCAAGAAAATCTTTAGCATCTTGAGGTAAAAATGGATTCGATGCGGACATTTGCAAAGCACTATAAGGGGCAGGGAAAAGTCCATTAGAAATGTATGGTTGAGTAGCACCTTCCTGAGCACTAAAATCTGACTTGTACATTTCAAGTCTTGCATTTAAGTCATCAGCTATTTCATAGTTCACAAACAAGTTTATGTTTGTTCTTTCTGAAGGGTTTAAGTATGGATCTGTTGATAATAGCCTCACACCAGCACCACCATCAGCCCAAACAACATTACCGGTTGCGACACCAGTAGCTTTATCAACAAAATTTCCAGCATTATCGAAACCAACATTCCTGTCATTTGTCCAACCAGTACAGTATGCAGCACCAATTCTTAAGCAGTAGTTTGGCAAAAATAACGCATTTGCAGTGATAATACCTGGCTTATCTAAACCATTAACAGCGTAGTCAGTTAATAATTTCACCTGGCCAGGAGTTGTGGCTGTTCCAGGAGCTACATCATAGAAACCACCTCTATAATATTGACCCTCTGCGTCAAGTTCTTCAAGGGTAATGTGTCCAGTTTCATTATAGTCAACAGATAATGCAAAATTACCTTTGCCGTCATCAAAGTTTGCACCAAAAAGCATTTTTACACCTCGGTCTTCAGAGATATCAGCAACGTTGTTATAATCATATTGAAGCCTGAAGCCCTCAAAATCGTCTTTTAAAATATAGTTGATAACACCAGCAACAGCGTCAGCACCATAAACTGAAGCACCACCAACATTGTTAACCTCAATTCGATCAATCAATAAAATTGGGATGTTATTTGTGTCTACTTGAAGACCATCTGCAGCTGCTCCATTTTGGGGAGAATTTGATGATACGAATCTTCTTCCATTAACGAGCGTTAGTGTTCTTTGTGAACCTAGTCCAAACAAACTTACAATGTTTTGTCCTACCCCACTTCCAGCTTGATAAGCATCGCCTTGGATAGAGTTTGCTAAAGCAGCATTTGGTAAACGTGCAACTGCATTTCCAGCTGTGTTTGTTAGCCTATTTGTAATCTCCTCACTACTAATAGTAAGAATAGGTACATCCGCTTCAAAGTTTGACCTACCAAGTTTAGAACCTGTAACCACAACTTCTTCTATTTCTTCATCATCTAGATCTGAATTATCTTGCGCAAAAGATAATGGAGCAAAAAGAATTGTCGCGACAAGTGCCAACGAAAATTTAATGTTGTAACGCATAGTTTTCCCCAAATTATTTAAATTTAATTGAAATTGTCACGTTTTTGTTGCGTTTGTCAAATTTTTTTCAATTATGTGTATTAAATAGACAAAAAAAAGAGGGCTTGAAAGCCCTCTTTTAAATTTAATAACAGCTAGATATTAGAATCTAATCTGGAACTGAGTTGTGATAGTTCTACCAATAAATGAAAGTCTTCTATTAGTATCATATCTGCCTTCTGATCCATCGTGATCAAGAGGGTTATTGATTCTAATTGAGAATGTCATGTTATCACCGTAATTATATACAGCACCTATTGTATCGAACCAATAGCCGTCGTACTCAGTAAATGGCTTACCATCATAACCAATGTATCTGTCAGCCCTAATATCAGTTTGTTGTTTGTTAACGTATCCACCGTCAACATAGTCAGCTTGATAGAATACTGTTAGATCTTTGTAGGACCAACCAACGGTTAAGTCATATGACCATTCAGGATCTGAAGCCCAGCCAGTTTTATCAATTAGATCAGCTGGATCACCAGAATCTGCCTCGAACCTTTGATCTTGTTGTAAACCTCTCCATGAAACAGAGATATCACCTAGAGAACCTTCATCTTGACCAATTACAGTAGCAAGGTCATGAGACCATGAAGCTCTATAGATATATGTAGCAAAATCAATAATACCAGAGTTACCAGAACCAACTTGGAAATCTGTAACTTGACGTGTTACAGGATCCCTTTGGAAATTTAAACAGAAGTTATTAGGGAATGATGCAGCATCATAACAAGCTTCCATGAAATCTATGAGAGTGAATGTTGTTACATAATCAGTTAAAAGAATTTCGATGAAATCAACTGAGAATGTGAAATCACCATAGGGCTCTAGGAAATCGTATGTAGGTGTAAACATAATTCCGTAAGAAGTTGTTTCACCATTTTCATCCAAGAGATTTGGATTTCCTCCCTTTGTACCTTGAACAGTACCGCCGGCAACAAAACTTCTAAAGTCTGTTGTATCAATGCCGTCAGCAGTACAGTTAGCTAGTCTGTTAGCAGGAAAATCACCGTCATCAACATATCTAGTATCACAAGGATCTAGAGCCTGCTGGAAGCTAGGATTCTGAGGACCATATAGGTCTGAGATGTTTGGAGATTTTGTTGTTGTTTGATCAGAATACCTGAAAGCAAAATCATCATTAATTCTCCAATATAAGCTTAAAGCATCAACGTCGTAGCTGTTTGATCTTATAGTATTGGTGTTATCAAGATCACGAAAACTATAGTCAAGTCTTACTTCATCAGCAAACGGAAGGTCTGAAACAATTGGCATTGAGAGCTCAACATATTGAGATTCAATCTCAAAGAAACCAGTTGTGCTTCGAGTTTGTGAGCCACGAACTGCAACAGACATTAAAGCCATTTGACTTGCATCAAATTTAGCTTTCTCTTTCCTAATATCATATCCAACAGCAAACTGAACTGGGCCTGCAGGCAATTCAAAGCCAGGTAATTCACCAGCTACGTTCCAATAAAATGATTTTTGATTAAGTGTAGCGCCTTCGTTATCGTAGCTCGAGAAGTAGGCTTTAGCAGCATCGTTTTCGGGTAAATTGAAGCCCATTGGGTTGAACGGTGAACAATCACCAGGCGATCCAAGTCCGACACCACCACCAAGTAATGAAAAGTCGCCCCTTTGGGTCCCTGTAACAGCAAGTTGGTAACCTTCAACATAGTTGAATTTACAGTCAATCTCACCCGTTGCAGGATTGATACCATAATCTAACGCAGCAGCATATCTTGCTCCGATTTGAATTGGTTCAGTTGATATAATCCTTGTTTCACCCCAGCTCGTACCAATGTCGTAAGTGAATTCTTCACCCATAATATCGAATTTACCATCAAAACCGGCGTTATAGAATTGGGTTTTTGATTCATTTTCAAAACCGTCACCTCTAAGGGTTGGTGAAAGATCAACGCCGAGTCTTTGTAAATACAAGGTATCGCCTGATGCATAACCATTAGCAGCTAATATATCTCTTGAATTTTGAGTTAAGAAAGGATCGTCGTAATCAATAGGAATACCGCCTGATAATGACCAACATCCATCATTGAGACGATTGCCTCCAACATTACAGTTGTCTCTATCTACAGCTCCAAAATAGTAATCATGATAATGTGCAGCTGATGAGGAACCATCATCCTCAGCAAAGAAGCCATTATTATAGAGGTCAAAATATAATCTATGATCATCAGTAATATCATATTTCACAAAGATACTGATGTTCTTTCTTTCAAAACCAGCACGAAGAATTTTGTTATCTTGAATGTTGTAGATATTTGATCCTCTAGTGTAATAGGCTCTGCCGTAAGGTACACCTGGATCCATTACAGTCATGTCTCCGCCTGCACCAGGGAAATGATAATAAAGACCATCTGCTAAAGCACCACCCCAAAAAGGACCACCATCAGAACCAACTTCGTTATAACCATCATCTGAAAGTAAGCCTGAAACAGGATTTGATACTAGTGTTGGACAAACATGAAGACCGTTATCACCAAAAGTTCTTCTACCTTGGGCATCCGCTAAACCAAGATCATAACCGTTCGTAAGCTCACGCTCATAGGTATAACCAGTATTTCCATAAATGTCTTGACCGCTGTCATTAGGATTTTCGTATAAAAAACCGGCTGTACAGTTTCTAATTCTGTCATTTGCTTGATCGTAAAATACTTGACCACGATCCTCTACCTGTGCATTGATAACAATATTACCTCTACCATCAGCAAAGTTACCACCAATGGTAAAGTTAAAGGATGTATCATCATCCATCCCAGCGTAATCATAAGTGTTAACTGTAAGTTCAGCTCCCTCAAAGTCATCTTTTAAAATAAAGTTAACCACACCAGCGATAGCATCGGCACCGTAAACAGCAGCACCACCTACGGGCATGATTTCAACTCTATCGATTAAAGCTGAAGGTATATTGTTTAAATCAACTGCAAGACCAGAACCAGCACCACCCGTTGGTGATTGTGATCCAACAAATCTTCTGCTGTTAACTAGGGTAACTGTTCTAGATGAACCCAAGCCAAAGTTAGAGGCAACTTGTTGCCCGGCACCAAGACCGCCTTGGTCTCCAGATAGTGAGTTTACGGATCCTACTTCAGGAAGATCTGTTAAAGCTTGAGCAGCGTTAGTGTATGCTCTAGCTCTGTATTCGTCTCCGCTGATAATAGTAACCGGCTGTGCAAGCTCAAGCGGATTTCTTGCAATCCGTGAACCAGTAGTAATAACCTCTTCAATTACTTCTTCTTCAGCTTCTTCATTGCTATCTGAGCTGTCTTCTTGCGCAACAACAACAAAGGAAATTAGAGCAAATAATACAAATAAGGCTTTTAGATCAAGTTTATTAATCATAACTGTCCCCTTTAAATGACATAAGCGCTTATATTAGCTCTTTTTAGCTACCACAGCAACATAATTTGAGGTAAAAATTCACCTCAAAGATACATTAAATACATAAAAATGATAAAAAAACTTATTACCCATCAAAAATAGAGCCTAAAGAAAAGGTATGAGATAATTATTGTAAGAAAATCAATAAGTTGAAGGGGTATATACCATGTTTTTAAAGGGTAAGAGATTCTTAATTGCTGGGCTTGCTAATAAACACTCTATTGCTAATGGTATAGCCGCTGCAATGCACGCTCAAGGAGCTGAGCTTGCATTTAGCTATCAAAGTGAGAGATTGCTGAAGAATGTATCTAAGCTTGCAACTGAATACGATTCAGACCTTTTAGTAGAGTGCGATGTAAGTTCAGATATATCTATTGAGCAAATGTATCAAGCGATTGCAAAAACATGGGATAAGTTTGACGGGTTGATCCACTCGATTGGTTTTGCTCCAGGGCATGAGCTTGATGGTAACTATTTGGATGCGGCAACAAGAGAAGGCTTTCAGATTGCCCACGATATTAGTTCTTATAGCTTTACGGCGTTAGCTAAGGGGGCAAAACCCTATTTAAATGAAAACAGTGCTTTATTAACACTCAGCTATCTAGGTGCTCAACAATCGCTTCCCAACTACAACGTAATGGGTTTAGCCAAAGCCAGTCTAGAGGCAAATGTAAGATTTCTTGCAGCAGCTATGGGTAGAGATCAGATTAGGGTGAATGGCATTTCTGCAGGACCCATTAAAACGTTAGCAGCATCGGGTGTAAAAAACTTCAGAAAAATGCTTACTAGTTATGCCGATCGAGCTCCGTTAGGAAGAACCGTCACAACAGAAGAAGTTGGCAACGTAGCAGCCTTTTTATGTTCTGGTTTGGCAAGCGGGATCACGGGAGAAATCTGTTATGTGGACGGTGGTTTTAATACTGCAGCGCTATCTGTTAATGAGTATGAAGATCGTTAAGTTTGAGGATCCAAATTTCTTAAATTAACCTTCACATTTTCTTTTAATTTTTGATCAATCAGTACTGCATCTTGTTGATTTGCATACTGCAAAACAACATCTCGATACCCTTCAATCTTTTGAGTGATTTCCTCATCACTTAAAACATTGGCGCTAGTAACCGATATCCAATATCGATTGTTATCGCTTGCGGTCTCAGAGAATGTATCCCCAGGATTTGATTTAAAAATTGCATCAATAATTTCTCTTGGGAGTAATGAAGAATATCGAGTTATATTTTTAAAACTTTCTTTTTCAAATCCTTTCGGTAGGTCCGTTTGATTTTCATCTGCAAGCCGAGCAAATGCACTCAATTGCATTTCAGCGATTAATTCATCTGCTTTTTGTGCGCGCACTTCATTTATGGCTTTTTGACGAGAGTCTTTAAATGATCTTACCTTAGGTGGTTCAATAGAATTAAGCTCAATAACATAAAAACCATCCTGGACTTCAATCACCTTAATGTCACCCTCAACAAGTGCAGCATCAAAAAAAGGTCGAGCATCAGCAATGATACTTTCACTAAATTCAGATTCGGTTATGGCTTTTGTGCTTTGTACTTTTAACTGCAAGGTATCGACAATGGAGTTCAAGTTACCGCCAGATAGCACTAGTTCCTCTGCATCAATCATTGCCTGTCCCATCAGCAATCCTGCCTCTTCATTAACAAACTCTTGCCTTAAATTATCTGCAAAAGATTTTTTTGATTCAGCTTCAGATTTTAGAGTTTCAGTTACTTTAATAATGTGAATCGTTTCACCTAAATCAATTGGGGATGAAATTTGGTTAAGTGAAAGCTCTTTTATTGCGTCCTCAAATTCTTGAGGAAAAGCATCGCCGCTTGAATAACCAAGATCACCTGCTGCTTCAATAGAAGCTTCATCATCGCTGTATCTTTTTACAGCCTCAGTAAAATCAATAACTCCATTAATAAGATCCTCATATACCTCTTGAGCAATCTTGACTACATCATCATTAGATTTAGAAAGCATAATATGCGAGATTCTGTTTTGACTGCTCATTTGAATCTCTAAAAGGTATTCCTGATAGGCGTTTTCAATAAGCTCATTATCAATATCTAAATTCTTTGAAAAGCTCTCCAGTGAATTGAAAGCATAATTAAACTCTCTTTTTTCATCTGAAAGAAATAACAATTGATTAGCCTGATAAAATTCTTTGGCTTCTTCACCAGATGAAACTTGAAATGAAATTATTTCATCACGATCAGATTTAATAAATTTAATATCCTTCGTTGCCTCTGCGAAGGCAGTAAAGTCAATTAAATCTTCATTCAAAATAAAAGTGGATTGAGAAATTGCACTTATTAGGTTATCTGCAGTGATGGACGTGAGAACAAACTGAAGATACTCATCCGGAATCATACCTGCTCCTCTTACAGCTGCTTCAAAAATTGATTGATCAAATTTACCGTTTTCATCTAGGAAAGTTTCCTCTTTGATAATGGCTCGTTTAACATCATCCATAGAGATATCTAAGTTATTATTAAACGCCATTGCTTCAATAATCTTTTGATTCGTGATTTGTGACTTTATAAGATTTAACAGCTCTTGCTCTTGAAGTTGATCAATCGAGAAGTTTTCACCAAATATGGACTTGTATCTTTCCTCAACTCTAATGGTTGCATTATTAACATCTAATTGAGTTACTTCGATCCCATTTACAGTCCCATAATTTGAAAAAAGAGTGTTGAATGAGGACACGCCTGTAAAAATAAACGGTAGCGCACATACGCCTACGATTACATAAAGTGTCTTTCCTGAAAGTAGATTTCTAAATGAATTCAACATGACTAGCAATAATTATAAAAACAAAACGCATGATACAAAAAAAAGGGATGCAAAAGCACCCCTTTTTGTAAATTAAAAGGTTAGATTAGGAGCCTTTTACCTTATCTTTTAGCCCTTTACCAGCTTTAAAACCTGGAACCTTTGATGCAGGAATATGCATTGGAGCTCCTGTCTGTGGGTTTCTACCATCTCTAGCAGCTCTGTGCCTTACAGAAAAAGTTCCAAAACCAACTAGTGAAACTGAATCGCCATTTCCAAGTGCACCACCAATTGCATCTAATGTTGCATCAACTGCTCTAGCAGCAGAAGCTTTTGTTAGATCAGCAGAACTTGCAACTGCATCAACTAAATCAGATTTATTCATATTATCTCCTCTCGTTAGATATGATTGCTATAACCTATGAAAGTCGATATATGTAGAAATGTCAAGTTTAAAAACCTATTGTTAATGGGACCGTTGCTTGGGTGTAGCTGGTTTGGAACTAGATTTTACCGGTGAGGGTTTTGATTTTGATTGCCTTTTTGACGATTTGGCTTTGGGCTCATCAGTAAGCGCAAGGGAAATCACTTCATCAATCCATTTAACGGGATGGATTTTCAGAGCTTTGGTTATTTGTTTTGGAAACTCTTTTAACTCAGGAAAATTCTCTTCAGGAATGATCACTTGTTTAATACCCGCACGCTTTGCAGCTAAAAGCTTTTCTTTTAATCCTCCGATTTTTAAGACTTGACCGTGAAGTGTGATTTCTCCGGTCATGGCTGTATCAGATCTTATGGGGATATCGGTAAGAACAGATATTAGAGCTGTACACATACCAATTCCCGCACTTGGCCCGTCTTTAGGGGTTGCGCCCTCAGGTACATGAATATGAATATCCAATTTTTCATGAAATGAGGGATTGAGTCCTAAGATTTTTGACCTTGATCTAACCACAGTTAGTGCAGCTTGAATAGATTCTTGCATCACATCTCCTAGTGAGCCTGTCTTAATAATCCTACCTTTTCCAGGAACTTTAGATGCTTCAATAGTTAGAAGTTCGCCGCCAACTTCTGTCCAAGCTAATCCCGCAAGCTTTCCAATACTATCTTCTTTATCAGCGGTCCCAAATTGGAACTTCCTTACACCGTTATACTTTTCTAAGTTTTTGGATGTAACTTTAGTTTGTAAAAGTTTTTGACTACTGAGTTCAATTTCTTTAACAGACTTTCTTAGAACTTTTGAAATTTGTCTTTCAAGACCTCTAACGCCTGCTTCTCGAGTGTAATATCTAATGAGATCTAAGATTGCTTTATCATCAAAATTAACTTCTTCAGATCCAAGACCATTCCTTTCCAGTTGCTTCGGTATCAAGTACTGCTTGGCGATATTTAATTTCTCATCTTCAATATATCCTGGAATTCTTATGATCTCCATTCTATCTAGCAATGGGCCTGGGATATTTAAACTATTTGCCGTACAAACAAACATAACTTCTGATAAATCAAAATCGATCTCAAGATAATGATCTGAAAATGTAGAGTTTTGTTCAGGATCTAAAACTTCCAAGAGAGCAGAAGCAGGATCGCCACGAAAATCCATACCCATCTTGTCTATTTCATCTAGCAAGAAGAGGGGGTTCTTTGAATCAGCTTTAGAAATTTTTTGAATAATTTTTCCTGGCATGGAGCCAATATACGTTCTACGGTGACCGCGAATTTCAGCCTCGTCTCTTACCCCACCTAAGGACATTCTTATAAACTTTCGATTGGTTGCATTTGCAATGGATTGACCTAAAGATGTTTTACCAACTCCAGGAGGGCCAACCAAGCAAAGCACTGGTGCTTTGAGTTTTTTAACTCTTTTTTGAACTGCTAGATACTCTAAAATTCTCTCTTTGATTTCCTCTAATCCATAATGGTCATTATCAAGAACACATAAAGCGTTTTTTATATTTGATTTAATCTTAGTTTTCTTTTTCCAAGGCAGATTTGAGACCCAATCAAGATAAGATCTTACGACCGAAGCTTCTGCTGACATCGGCGACATTAGCTTAAACTTAGAAAACTCACTCATGGCTTTTTTAAGGGCGTCTTTCGGCATGCCAGATTTTTTTATTTGTGCTTCGAGTTGGGAAATTTCATCACCCTCTTCAGTAATGTCACCTAATTCTTTTTGAGCAGCTTTGATCTGTTCATTGAGGTAGTACTCTCTTTGAGATTTCTCCATTTGTTTTTTAACTCTATCTCTAATTTTTTTATCTACATCAACGGCATCAATTTGTCCTTGTATCAAACTGATGAGCATATCTGCCCTTTTGGATAAATCCTCGCATTCTAAAATTGATTGAGCGTCTGAAATTGAAGTAGGAAGATGTGATACAACAGAATCGATCACTCTTGTTACATCATCGAATGCATCGATGCTTGAAAGAACTTCAGGAGCAACTTTTTTTGTAATTTTTATAAAATCTCCAAATTTGCCTTTGATAAAGTTACATAAGTTTTTATTATCAGCAGGATCTAGCTGAGATTCAGGAATAATTTTCACTTGGGCTTTAAGAAAATCTTTTTCTTTTAGAACTTTTAAGGCCTCACATCTGTGATCGCCCTCAACCAATAATTTGACCGTTCCATCAGGAAGCTTGATCAACTGTAAGATGGTTGCAAGAGTTTGTACTTTGTATATTTCATCAAATGATGGATTATCTATTGAGCCATCGATTTGGGTTCCTAAAAGAATTTTTTTATTAGCTGCCATTGCTTGATTAAGTGCATTGATTGATGGCTCTCTCCCAACAAACAAGGTTGTAACATTGCCAGGAAATACGACAACATCCCTAAGGGGCAATAAAGGTAAGTCGTATTTTACTGAGGGCATCTAATTAAGAACCTGAAGAGGTTTTCTTTTTAGGTGTTTTGTAAACCTTAATTGGGTCTGATTGTCTAGAAGCTGCATTTTCATCAACAACAACTTTTTCAAGCTCTTCATTTGGAAGTTCAAACATCGTATCCATTAAGATTTCTTCCATGATTGATCTCAAGCCTCTGGCACCCGTTTTCCTTTTGATAGCTTGTCGGGCAACTTCTTTTAGAGCTGACTCCTTGAAATCCAAATTGACCGAATCCAAATCAAATAAGTATTTATATTGATCAACCAGAGCATTTTTAGGTTCTTGTAAAATTCTAACTAACGATTTTTCATCGAGCTCATGAAGTGTTGAGATTACAGGCAGCCTTCCAACAAACTCAGGAATTAAACCGTACTTAACCAAATCCTCAGGCTCAAGCTGATCAACTAAATTTTGCAAGGAAGCATCTGTATCTTTGATGGCTGCAGAAAAACCAATACCTGATTTATCAGTTCTTTGTTTAACAACCTCATCAATGCCCGAGAATGCTCCTCCACAGATAAATAAGATGTTAGACGTATCTATTTGAATGAACTCTTGTTGAGGGTGTTTCCTGCCACCTTGAGGAGGAATGGATGCAACAGTACCTTCAATTAACTTTAATAGCGCCTGTTGAACACCTTCACCAGATACGTCTCTCGTTATTGATGGGTTATCAGACTTTCTTGCAATCTTGTCAATTTCATCAATATAAACAATTCCGAGTCGTGCTTTTTCAGGATCATAATCACATTTTTGAAGAAGTTTTTGGATAATGTTTTCAACGTCCTCACCAACATAACCTGCCTCAGTAAGAGTTGTAGCATCAGCAATGGTAAATGGAACGTTAAGAATTCTTGCAAGCGTTTGAGCAAGAAGAGTCTTTCCACTTCCGGTTGGTCCGAGCAATAAAACATTGCTTTTTTGGAGTTCAACAGCGTCTTTATTTGATTGATTTTTTAATCTTTTATAATGGTTATAAACTGCAACAGATAAAACTTTCTTAGCTTTTTCTTGACCGATAACATAATCATCCAATTGACTAAATATTTCTGCTGGTGAGGGAAGTTCGTTTAGAGTGTCTGGATCATCAGCTTTGATTTCTTCTTCGATAATGTCATTACACAAATCAACACATTCATCACAAATGTAGACACTTGGACCCGCTATGAGTTTTTTTACGTCCTCTTGATTTTTACCACAAAAGGAACAAGTTAGTTTTTGATTGTCGCTACTTTCCATCTTTAGTATCGTCTCTTGAATCTAGGATATCGTCAATAATCCCATATGATTTGGCTTCATCAGCATTTAAAAAATTGTCTCGATCAGTATCTTGCTCGATCTTCTTAAGAGTTTTACCTGTATGTTTAGCCAGAATTTCATTAACTTTTTGCTTCATCACTAAAATCTCTTTGGCATGAATTTCTATATCAGATGCTTGGCCCTGAAAACCACCTAGCGGCTGATGAATCATCACACGTGAATTAGGTAACGCAAACCTTTTGCCAGCTGCTCCACCTGCCAACAAAAGAGAACCCATGCTTGCCGCTTGACCAACACATAAAGTAGCAACCTCCGGCTTAACAAATTGCATGGTGTCATAAATTGCAAGTCCTGATGAAATGATTCCACCTGGAGAGTTAATATAAATACTGATGTCTTTTTCAGGATTTTCTGATTCAAGAAACAATAATTGAGCGATGACTAGGTTTGATATGTAATCATCAATAGGTCCGGTAAGGAAAATTATTCTTTCCTTAAGCAGTCTTGAATAAATATCAAAGGCTCTCTCACCTCTGGGTGTTTGCTCAACAACCATTGGTACTAAACCAGAATTAAGAATGTCAGTTTTATGATCCATAATTATTTTATGTTGGCTAAATCTTTGAATTTAATTTCCTTTACCTTTGATTTAAGCTCATTTTTCAATTTTTCAATAAGCAGCTCTTCTAAAATGATCATTTTATAATTATCGAGCTGTTTAGGTTGAGATTTGATCCATGTCTTAAATTGATCTGGATCTTTGTATTTTTCTGCTTCCTTGTAAACAAACTCATCAACCCTTTCTTGATTAACTTCTAATTTAAAAAACTTTACAAACTCACTAAACAACAAATCCAATTTAACCCTTTTTTCTGCGTTTTCTAAAAAAGTATCTAAAGGAAATAAATCCTCCGGTGCTTCATCAGCTTGTTGGCCCATTCTCATTAATGAATCTTTTCTCATCAGAGTAGCCTGCTCATTTACAACTGAACTTGGTGCAGAAAACTTATTTACCTCAAGCAACAAGTCATAGATTGATTCTCTTGTAAGAGAGTCTTCTTGTTGTTTGACTTCTTGTTGCATTCTATTTTCAATTTCTGCCTTGAAGTCCTGCTCATTTTTAACTTCTTCCATTGCCAAAGATTTATAAAGCTCTTCATTGACGGATGCATTTTGTTTTTCTTGAACTTTATTTACTTTGATTAAGAAATTTGCATTTTTTCCTGCAAGATCACTTTTAAAATAATCATCTGGAAATTTAACTTCTGCATTAAATTCTTCATTTATTTTCTTACCGATAATTGCATCCTCAAAACCTGGAATCATGGATTTTGATCCAATTACCAGAGCAAAGTCTTTGGATGAATTTCCCTCAAACTCTTCACCGTCAACGGTGCCTGTGAAGTCAATGATCACTTGATCTTTCTCTAAAGCAGCTCTGTCAACATCCTTCCAAGTACCATAGCGCTCTAAAATATCTGCTACAGCAAGATCAATATCATCACTTTCAACAGTAATCTTTGATTCCTCAAAAGACTTCCATCTAGTAAGTTTAGGTTTAAATTCTGGAAAAACTTCGAATTCTGCTGAATACACAATACCCTTTTTAGGGTCCTCAGAATCAATGCTGATGTTGGGTGAAGATGCTGGTTTAATTTCTTTTTCAGCTATCTCAAGCGGGTAAGTTTCCTGAATTACTTCATTCAACACCTCATAGTGAATTGAAGGTCCATATTTTTGAATTAGCACATCGTTTGGCACTTTGCCCTTTCTAAATCCATCAAGCTTTACGGTAGACCTAATCTTATTAAGCTTGGCCTGATATTTTTCGTCGTATTTTTTAGTCTCGACATTTACGGTCAACTTTCGACTTAGATCTTTGAGTTTTTTTAGTTTACTGGTCATAAGTTTTTATCTAATTGATGGGGCGAGCGATGGGGTTCGAACCCACGGCCTCCGGAGCCACAATCCAGCGCTCTAACCAACTGAGCTACGCCCGCCACGCAAAAGGATCACATTATAAGAGAAAAATCATATAATCTATACTATTAATAGGGGTGATTGGATGACAAAGCTTTCTATGCTCGAATCAACAAATCGTTTAATTGATAAAGCGCTTAAGTATTCGGATGTATCGCCGGATGTTGCACATCGAATTAAGGTTCCTAATGCTACTTATTCAATTAATTTTGGGGTAAGGCTGCGCGATAAAATTCATACATTTACCGGTTGGCGATGTGTTCATTCAGAGCATATGGAGCCGGTCAAAGGTGGTATCAGGTATGACCTTGATGCAAATCTTAAGGAAGTAGAGGCATTAGCAGCATTAATGACTTATAAAAATGCAATTATTGAAGTTCCTTATGGTGGATCAAAAGGTGGATTAAAGATTGATCCAACTCAGTGGACTGAAAATGAGTTAGAAAAAATTACAAGGCGCTTTGCTCAAGAGCTAATTAAGCGGGATATGATTGATCCGGCAAGAAATGTCCCTGCCCCAGATATGGGAACCGGATCTAGAGAGATGGCCTGGATAGCAGACGAGTACAGAATCATGAGTCCTGCAGACATTAATGGTAAGGCTTGCGTAACTGGAAAACCTGTCGGTAAAGGAGGAATAGCAGGTAGGGTTGAAGCAACTGGCAGAGGTGTGCAATTTATTATTAGGGAATTTTTTAGAAATCCTGATGATTTAAAGAAATTAAAGTTCAAAGGAACTCTTAAGAATAAAAAGATCGGTATTCAGGGTTTTGGGAATGTTGGCTATCATGCCGCTAAATTTTTACAAGAAGATGATGAAGCAAAAATTATTTCAATTATTGAGTTTAATGGGGGTCTAATAAATCCGAAGGGGATCGACGTAGAAAAAGCTAAATCATTTTTTAGCAAGCATGGAACTTTTAAAAATTGTCCTGAAGGCAGGTTCAAAGAAAATACAGATGCTATGTTAACTGCGAATTACGATATTCTAATCCCGGCTGCCAAGGAAAATGTTATCGATCAAAAAAATGCTAAAAACATTAAATCTAAATTAATTGTCGAAGCTGCTAATGGGCCTATTAGCTTTGAGGCTGATGAGATTTTAAATAAACAAGGTGTAATTATTATTCCTGATATTATTGCTAATGCTGGTGGTGTCGCGGTGAGTTATTTTGAATGGGTAAGGAATCTTCGTCATATTCGATTTGGCAGGTTAGAAAAACGTAGAAATTTTACTCAACTTCAATACATGATTGATGCAGTTGAAAACATGACAGGAAAATCTATGCCTAAAGCATTCAAGAACAAATTTAATAATGGTGTTGAAGAAATTGATCTAATTCGCTCAGGATTGGATGACATGATGCGAGAGGCGTACCAAAAAGTTCGTGATGCAATGATTGAATCTAAGATACCAGACCTCAGGACAGCAGCCTACAAAGTAGCCATTGATAAAATTGCAATCTCTTATGAAACTATTGGTCTATAGAGTTGTTGGGAATAAGACCGAATTATTATCTGATGCACTCCAAACATCATATTTATTCATGATCTGCTGAAATAATGAGGAATCCTCAAATTGATTCAGTAGCTTGATGACTTTTGAGTATTTCTGATTAAAAAAATGATCATTATCGGCAATTTTAAATTGCCTAATAAAAGGTAATATTGAAATATCTAACAAGCTAACTTCGTCAGAAAAAATCCACTTACTTTCGGAGATATTTTTATCTAATGCGCCTAAAATCTCGTCACAAAAATCACGATGATTTCGAGCGTCTGTATCGAATCTTTGAGAGTATTTATATCGATCTAAGTGATGCTTAAAGTCAGTATCAAATTCATGAATTGTTTTTAAAGCAAAATCTTGTTGCTCCGAATTCAAGAGCATTAATTTTTTTGAGTTCTTAGATAAAGCCCATTGGATAATCTCATTACTCTCCTCGATGACCTGATCATTTAGTTGTAAAACAGGCACCGTCCCTTTGGGAGAAACTTCTAGCATTTCAGTGGGTTTATTTTTTAAATAAACCTCCCTTAGTTCACACTCAATATCTGCGAGGTAAATCGCCATTCGTGCTCGCATTGCATAGGGACATCTTCTGAATGAATAAAGAATTGGATGCTTCATTTTTGTTCAACTTCCCGTTTTGAACCAATGTGTTTTTGATTGCGACTTTTTGCAAGATCAATTTGCATTTGTCTATCCATATATCTTCTTTTTTGTTCCTCAGTCTTATGATCGAAGCAATAGGCGCAACTAACACCACGAATAAACTTAGCAGATAATTTATCGTCTTCGGTTATTGGCATTCTGCATCCATGACATAAATCATATGAGCCTGGTTCAAGCTTATGATTCAGAGCCACCCTATCATCAAACACAAAACATTCTCCATTCCAGAGAGATTCCTCAGGTTTAACTTTTTCAAGATAGTTCAAGATCCCTCCTTTGAGATGATAAACCTTTTCAAAGCCTTTATCCTTTAGAAGCGAACTAGCTTTTTCACATCTAATTCCACCAGTGCAAAACATTGCAATTTTTTTGTCCTTGGGTAGTTTTGAGCCTTCAGTTTCAGCCCACTCAGGAAATTCCCTAAAATTAGTGGTTTTTGGCTGGATGGCACCCTCAAAACTTCCAATAGAAACTTCATAGGTGTTTCTTGTATCCAATACTAGAACATCTTCTTCAGTTATAAGTTGGTTCCAATCTAGTGGATCAACATATTCACCAACTTTGTCACCTGGATTAATTTCACAATCGCCAATAGTTACGATCTCTTTTTTTAATTTCACCTTAAGTCGAGGAAAAGGCATAAAGTCTGCAGAAGAAAATTTAAAATCACTTTCGCTTAGTAAGTCTTTTTCAAATAAAAAATTTTTGAACTTGACAATGCTCTTAGGTGAGCCTGAAACAGTTCCATTGATACCTTCCTCAGCAAGCAGAACCGTGCCTTTAATACCCAAACTGTTTAGAAATTCGTAAAACTCAGTTTGAAGTTCAGACAGCAAAGAAATCTTAGTAAATTTATAAAATGCTGCTATTAAAAAAACTTGATCACCCATAATAAAAAATGGCGCGCCTGAAGAGATTCGAACTCCTGACCCACTGCTTAGAAGGCAGTTGCTCTATCCAGCTGAGCTACAGGCGCACTGGTCGGGGTAGTAAGATTCGAACTTACGACCACTCGCTCCCAAAGCGAGTGCGCTACCAGACTGCGCCATACCCCGAGGATAGTGATATTAATGATAATAAAAGAAATAATCAATCTTCATTGCATATTAAATTTATGATGAGAAAATATCACTAATGTCAGCAATTATTCTTAACGGTAAATCTCTTGCTAGCGATTTTGAATCTAAAATAAAAAAAGAAACTGAGCAACTGATTTCAAAGGGAATTACTCCCACTCTAGCTACCATTTTGGTGGGTTTAGACCCTGCATCTGCTACCTACGTGAAAATGAAACAAAGTGCTTGTCAGCGGTTAGGCATGAAATCTATTGCTGTTGAGCTAGACGAAAAAACGACCACCAATGAATTATTGAATAAAATTGATGAGCTAAATAAAGATGGCTCAGTTCATGGAATTCTGTTACAACACCCAGTTCCATCTCATATTGATGAGCGCAAATGCTTTGATGCTATCGAATTAGACAAAGATGTCGATGGCGTTACCTGCTTAGGATTTGGTTCAATGACGATGCAGGAACCAGCTTATGGATCGTGCACTCCAGCTGGCATTATGCGAATGCTTGAACATTATAATATCCCAATTGAAGGCAAACATGCAGTAGTAGTTGGAAGAAGTCCTATATTAGGAAAACCTATGGCAATGATGCTTCTAAACGAAAATGCTACTGTCACAATTTGTCATTCCAGAACAAAAAACTTACATGCAATTATCAAAGAGGCGGATATTTTAGTCGGTGCAGTTGGGGTGCCAAAACTCATAAAATCTGACTGGATAAAACCTGGAGCTGTTGTCATCGATGCAGGCTATCACCCTCAAGAAAAATGTGGTGATATTGATTTAGAAGGAATCGAATCTAAAGCCTATGCTTTTACGCCTGTGCCTGGCGGTGTTGGTCCTATGACCATTAACACTCTTATTTATCAAACGCTCCTGTCAGCAAAAAAATTAGTCGAGTGAATGTCCTCCCAGTAATTGTTGGTTACGGTGGAATTAATGCTGCCGGAAGATCTGCAGGAGATTATGCGTTGAAGCGGATGGTTTATGAAGATTTATCCAACACCGAAAAGATTAAAGTCATCGAATCGTTAGCTCAATTAACGAATAATCCTAATAAAAAATATAATTTGGATAATTCGCTCATCAGAAAACTTTCACAAAATTTCTTTGAAGAAGTTTCTCACAGAAATCCAAGCCTACCTGGTTTAGCAGCTGGACAGATACCAACAGGATTTAACCCAAGCGAAACATACAATGCAAGACAACATCCAAGATCATTAGCTATGTCAATTTTTGCTGCCTCTGATGCACTAAAAAGCATCGGTCTTGATTGGGATGAAGTTTCTTCAAAAGTGGGTCCAGAAAATGTTTCGTGCTTATCAGGGTGCGCAATTTCAACAGCTGATAAGTTTGGTATGGGAGGTTTCTATCAAGCACAGCTGTCCGGAGCAAGAACTACCAGTAAACACCTTGCTATGTCTCTGGGAGAAATGAGTGCAGATTTTGTACATGCATACGTCCTTGGTTCCATGGGTGTCACTGGAAATCACACCGGTGCATGCGCAACCTTTCAATATAACCTCAGCATGGGTATTGATTTAATTAATTCTGGACAATCAAAAATATGTTTTGTAGGCGCTGCTGAGAGTGGCTTGGTGCCAGAGGTATATGAGGGTTTTGCTGCAGCAAAGGGGTTGGCAGAAGATAAGAATCTTATCAACTTACAGGCACAGCTGAATGAAGATACTGAGGAAGTAAATTACCGAAAAGCATGTCGACCTTTTGGTGAGAATGTTGGAATGTCTATTGGTGAGTCTGCTCAATTTGTAGTCCTGATGGCAGATGATTTGGCGCTCGAATTAGGCTGCAATATTTACGGTGCTGCTTTGTCGTCTCATATCCATGCTGATGGATATAAAAAATCTATTTCCGGTCCAGGTGCGGGAAATTATATTACGATTGGAAGAGTTCTTAATGAAGTCAGTGATGCATTTGGAACAGATGCCCTGAATAGAGTTTTAGTGCATGCCCATGGAACCGGCACTCCCCAAAACAGGGTCACTGAATCACATATTCTATCTAGTCTAGCCAATGCATTTGGTATTGCAGCTATGCCAGTGACTGCAATTAAATCCCATTTAGCACACTCACTGGCAGCGGCTGGAGGAGATCAACTAACCTCCATGTTAGGCTCATGGCAAATGGATATTGTCCCGGGAATTACATCTACCCCTGAACTTGCAGAGAATGTTTATAAATCAAATTTAAATTTTTTACTCAAGAATCAACAGATAGAAAAAACAGAATATGACTTTGCAATATTAAACGCGAAAGGTTTTGGCGGTAATAATGGTACTTCCTTGATCATGTCACCATTGAAAACCACCGAAATTCTTCAACAAAAACATACTGGAAAAAAATGGAAATCATTTAAAAAAATTCAAGAAAATACAATCAATGAACTAGAAAATTTTGATAATGAATTAAGGAGGCAACCGCCCATTGCGAGGTATAAATTTGGAGATGGAGTGATTGATGGTGAATCTGAACTAGAGTTCTCAAATACAGACTTGATTATTAAATCCAACAATCAAAAAATTAGTATTAAATCTGAGCTACCATACAAAAAATTCCTTAAGTAAAAGGAAGAAATTAGCATATCTAATTTTTAGATGATTACTTAAGCTGTTTGATTAAATCCTTGAAAAATTTCACTTAGTGGTAATCCATTAATAGCCTCTAAACTTCCTTTGACCTCACTAAAGAGCTGATGACCATTCTCTTCATACTTATAAGCCCCGCATGCAGAGAAAGGTTGGTCTAAATTAACGTAATTTTGGATTTCACTTAGGCTTAACTCTCGCATTTTCATGGTACAGATAATTTCCACCTCATGAATAACTGAATTATCTTTAGAAAAAACATACTGACCAATCAAATAATGTGTTTTGCCGCTTAGTTCTTTTAACTGGCGAATTGCACGATCCACAGTTCTTGGTTTTGAAAAGATTTTATTTTCTAGTAAGCATATTTGATCACATCCTAAAACCAAATGATTGGGAAATTCATGATTGATGCTTAAAGATTTAGCCTTGGCTAATTCAAAACATAATTGAGCTGGCTCCATTCCTTGAAGTGTTTTTTTTAAAGCATTTTCATCTGCTGTGGGTGAATAAAATTTTATTGAGCTATCGAACTTTGATGCTAATTTCCTTCGAATCTCAGATGTGGAGGCTAAAATCAGTGAATGATTTTCCAATTAATTTTTTGATAAATTAATAAATGATAAGAATTCGTTTCTTGTAACTTGATTTTCTTTAAAAACTCCTTTCATACAGCTTGTTACCGTTGTTGATTCTGTTTTATGAACACCTCGCGTAGACATGCATTGGTGACCGGCGTCAACGACAACAGCAACACCTTTAGGGTTTAAAACATTTTCAATGGTAGTAGCTATTTGCGAAGTCATCGTTTCTTGCGTTTGAAGCCTTTTACCAAAAACGTCAACTATCCTAGCTAACTTACTTATTCCTACAACTCTATTGTTGGGTATATAACCAATATGAGCTTTTCCTAGAATTGGAACCATATGATGTTCACAATGAGATTCAAGGCGAATATCTTTGACAATAACCATCTCATCATAACCTTCGACTTCCTCAAAGGTTTTTCTTAGAATTTCTTCGGGATCCTGTTCATATCCCTCAAAAAACTGCATATATGCATTAACAACTCTTTTTGGGGTTTCAATTAAGCCCTCTCTATTTGGATCATCGCCAGCCCATTCAATTAATGTTCTAACAGCATCCATGGCTTTTTCTCTTGATGGTTTATTCGAAGTAGCATTGTTGGAAACTGCTTTCATCGGCTTTTTAACGTCTGGTTTATTCATAGTGGGCACATTATAACGACTAAAAAGTCTAATTTTAAAGGCCAATGCCTAATTAATTTGATATTGTTGGTTCTTCTTCTGAAGATGCATTATCACTAGATTCAGGAATAACTTTTTCAATATCATCATTACTTTCGATATCATCATCCTGATCAAATGGAAAAGGCTTCTGTTCAGTTTTGTAGGTTAAGTATTCAAAACTCTCTGTTAAGAAACTAATTAGCCAGTTGGTAATGTTTTTAATTTGATTATTTGGTGAGCCTGCAATTAAATGAAATAAAAACTGCAAGAAAGTCAAGATTAGAATCAAAGGTAGTGCGATAATTTCTATTATTAACGAATATACAACCATAAAAAGTAGGCGGATCCACTTGCTAGGTTTTAACAGTTCTTCTTTTTTTATCTCATTCATTTCCAATTCCTCCAGCAAATTCTACATCAAGATGGTCTGGATGACTTATTAAATCATCCATTAATATATTTGGGTTTGCATTTTCAAAAACTATTTTATGTAAGGCATTTACTAGTGGCATTGCTAAATTATTATTATTAGCTTCTTCATAAACAACTTCGAGTGTTCTTACACCTTCGGCGACCTGCCCAATTGCTGCTTTAGCCTCTTCAAGGCTGTCGCCTTTTGCAAGCCTTCTTCCAAGCGAAAAGTTCCTTGAGAGTTTTGAGGTACAAGTAGCGACCAAGTCACCCATTCCAGCTAAACCTAAAAAGGTTATTGGATTGGCTCCTTTATGAACAGCAAACTTACTCATCTCAGTCATGCTTCTAGTGATAATTAAACCTATGGCATTTTCACCAACATCTAACTCATCTCCAATGCCACAACAAATGGCATAAATATTTTTTAGAGCACCTGCATACTCAACCCCTTTTACGTCAGCACTTTCATAAATCTTAAATTTCTCACTCTCTAGCGCGTTCTTGATTAATGCTTTTAATTTAGCGTTATGGGAGGCAATTACTGAGCCAGCTACCTTTTCATTCGCAATTTCCTTGGCTAAATTTGGTCCGCTTAGAACCCCAAATTTATCGCCAATGATTGTCTCTAGTTCATGAGAGATGATTTCAGTCATACTTCGCATGGGATTTTTGGCAATTGCTTTAGTGCATGAAACAACATACATGCTGTCCTCAACAAGAGGTTTGAGTCGTTTAATAATATTTTCAAAGATTGCGCTTGGCGTTGCGACTAATACTAGATCAGCTTCTGAAATGCATTGTTCTAGGCTCTCGGACGCAATGATTTTCTCAGAAAGTTTTAGCTCCGGATGATACGTAGCATTGGCCCCCTCAGCATTAATTCTAAGAGCTTGCTCTGTATCTCTTACCCAAAGAGAGGTTTCAAAGCCATTTGAAGCAGACAAATTGGCAAGTACAGTCCCAAAACTGCCGCCTCCCAAAACTGCGATTTTTTTATTCATGCTTATCAGATCAGAAATTTATCCAGCTGCCTCAAATACTTTGAAGGATCTTTGGGAGATCCCCCTTCAGCAATAATTGCATAATCCAGTAGAAATTTACTGAAATTACTGAATTCTTTACCCTCGAGCGTATCAAGTTTTTTAATCAGTTTGTGCTTAAGGTTTATTTCAAGGCTAGGTTTCGAATCTGGAATTTTTTGCCCTGCTGATTCAAGAATTTTTCGCATTTGAATGCCAGGATCATGCTTTGCAGTGACCAATCTTGCAGCTGAATCAACCAGTCTACTGCTTACGACAACCTCTGCAACCTCATCTTTTAGCTTGCTTGTAATCCTTTCAATAAGTTTCTCATTATCCTTTGATACTTTGGGTTTAGATTCAGCATCGTCAAAATCTGCCTTAGCGGCATTCACCAACTCTTTACCATTATATTCAGCAAGGGTTGTCATTAACCATTCATCAATACGATCCGTAAGTAATAAAACTTCAGTATCAGCCTTTTTCAGACTTTCAATATGCGGTGAGTTCAATGCCGCTTCATAGGTATCTCCAAGACAGTAATAGATCTTATCCTGATCTTTATCCATCCTTTCAATATAGCTGTCTAGATCAACATTTATCTCACCATCATCATTCTTACTTGAAGCAAAGATAAATAAACTAGCAATTTCATCTTTATTTTCATAGTCCTCTGCAGGGCCTTCTTTAAGTGCAAGACCAAATTCATGCCAAAATAATTGATAGGCACTCATGTCATCTTTTTTAAGTTTTTTTAGAGCATCCAAGACGCGTTTGGTTAAACCTTTTTTAATTGAATCAACCAAGGGATGTTCTTGTAAGATTTCCCTGGAAACATTAAGAGGTAAATCGCTTGAGTCAATGACCCCCTTAACAAATCGTAAATAAATAGGCAGGAAATGTGCTGCATCATCCATAATAAAGACACGCTGAATAAAAAGCTTTAAGCCTTTAGGAGTATCACGATTCCATAAATCAAAGGGTGATTTCTTTGGAATGTAAAGAAGGTTTGAATACTCCTGCTTGCCTTCAACTTTATTATGAATCCACAACAAAGGATCATCAAAGTCGTGACTTAGATACTTATAAAATTCTTTATACTCATCTTCTTTGACGGACCTTTTTGATTTTAGCCAAATTGCTTCATTATCATTTAATCTCTTTTTCTCCATACCTTCAGCCGATAGGTAGATTGGGAAATTAATGTATTGTGAGTATTTTGAAATTATGAAACTAACTCTGGACTCATCAATAAACTCTTTATTTTCATCATTTAGATAAATCATGATGGTGGTTCCATGATCATCTTTAGATTTTTTTGAGAGTTCGTAAGTGTCCTCTCCAGAACTTTTCCATAAATGTCCATCATCCTCTTTATCTACTGCAGATTTCGAATGGACTTCAACTTCTTTTGCAACCATAAACACAGAATAGAAGCCCACTCCAAATTGGCCTATTAACTGTGAATCTTTCTGTTTATCTCCGGTAATACTGCTTAAAAAACTTGCAGTTCCAGATTTTGCAATGGTGCCAATATTTTCTATTAGCTCAGCTTCAGTCATGCCAATGCCATTATCTGAAATGGAGATGATATTGTTTTTTGGATCAAGGCTAATGCTGATTGCGTAATCGCTTTGAAGTGAAGAGTCCTCGAGTGATTTAAATCTTAATTTATCGAGTGCATCTGATGCATTTGAAATCAATTCTCTTAGAAAAATCTCTTTATTTGAATAAAGAGAGTGAATCATCAACTGAAGTAACTGCTTGGTCTCAGTTTGAAAAGCTTTAGTTTTTGGTCTGGCCATAATTATCCCTATGTTGATACTTATATAGTGCTTGAGATCATGAGTTCAACTCTTAGTTACCCTTTCTTGATTCTCTTCGATGCTCACCCCTGCACTTTTTGCTGCAAAATTGTACATTATCCCAATCTCTTTCCCATTTCTTTCTCCAATTAAAGGGTTTGCTGCATTGCAAACAAGTTTTGGAGGGTAGATTGAGTTTTTTATGCAAAGTTAACTTATAAAGAGAAGAAAATAAGAATCGATGAAATAAATATAACTGCTGTGCAATAAACACTTAAACCATGCAAATAATTAAAAGTTTTAGACCAATCCCTATCTCTCGCTGCATTGGTTGCAGGAATCACGATAAAACCAATGGCTGCATGGATAGCATTAAAAATAGACAAGTACCAAACGTAAGCTGTTGTTTCATTAAACAAAGCGTAAATCAGAACTGGAAAAGAGAAAATTAATAGTCCTAGGTAATACCTTGGGAAGATTTTTCTGAGGAATTTTGAGGATGATTCATCATCCAGCACACTAAAAATGATAGGGGTGGTAAGAGCAAGATGCGTCAATATAATTCCAGCCTGAAATACGATGGTTAGTTTTAATATCTCCATGCTAAATACAGCGTACAATGGCGGACCGGACGGGACTCGAACCCGCGACCTCCTGCGTGACAGGCAGGCATTCTAACCAGACTGAACTACCGGTCCGCGATAGTTCCCGAATAATATCTATTTAAAAATTTTCTGCAAGTATTCTTGATGGTTAAATTTAAAAAAATTGATTTTTTCATAAACATCTGACATCCTTTTGTGAATAAAAACTTCTTTAAGGGGGAGTTTTTAGTTTATAAACTAAAAATAATAGGAGTAAACATGAAATATCTATTAGCTTTAGTCGGTGTCGTTGCAATGCCTAGCTTTGCAGCTGATCTTTCGACTAACGATATGACAGGTATTACTTTTTGGCTAGTAACTGCTGCAATGTTGGCAGCTACTGTCTTTTTCTTTGCTGAAAGAGATGTAGTCAAAGGTAAATGGAAAACTTCACTTTCAGTAGCTGGTTTAGTTACTGGTGTGGCGTTTTGGCATTATCTTTATATGAGAGGTGTTTGGGCTGATACTGGCACATCACCAACTGTATACAGATATATTGACTGGTTGATAACAGTACCTCTACAAATAATTGAATTTTATTTGATACTGAGGGTTTGCACTAATGTGGGTTCTGGATTGTTCTGGAAACTTCTTGTTGCATCACTTGTTATGCTTATTGCAGGTTTCTTAGGTGAAATCGGATCTGCACCAGCATGGCCAGCGTTTATAGTTGGGATGATAGCTTGGTTATACATTATCTATGAGGTGTTCTCTGGTGAAGCCGGACAACTCAATGCCTCTAGTGGTAATGCTGCCGCTCAAAGCGCTTTCAGTACTATAAGATTAATCGTAACTTTTGGATGGGCTATTTATCCAATAGGTTATATCTTAGGTGTTGGAAGTAATCCTGATATGGCAAATGCAAACATAATCTATAACCTTGCTGATTTTATTAATAAAATTGCGTTTGGTTTAGCGATATATGTTGCTGCCGTAAGCGATTCAGACTAATTTAAATTTGTTTGATGAAGCCCGGATTTATCCGGGCTTTTTTTTTGGCTGGTGGGTGATGACAGGCTCGAACTGCCGACCCTCTCGGTGTAAACGAGATGCTCTCCCAACTGAGCTAATCACCCGAAAAAAGTTCGTTCATCTGGTTTTCCATTGCTTGGTAATCCCAGAAAGCACGTAATGATACTATTTTATTATCTGAATTAACACGGTAAATGACGATCATCTTTGTCTGAATCTCAGCACCATTTATTCTATTGGTTATGTGCGCAAAGTTAGCGCACTCATCACCACACGGAATGGATTCTTTGATTTCAAATATTAAATCCCCATTGGCAATAACGTTATCGTAAAAGGCCTCAATTGCTTCCAATCCCTTATGCCCCTCTCCAGAAGGATCTAATGGACTAACTCCAATCGGATCTTGCACAACCGCATTTTCTGCAAATAAACTTAACCACTTAGCTTTGTCTTTACCAACGGCATACTCTCTTGATAAAAACCCTAATTCTTGTGCTTTAGTTTTTGCTTCCATTTGTTAACTCCAATCTAGCCAAGTATATTCCAGTCAAAGCAAGTACACCAAACATCGATTGAAAGATCGTAAGCCATTCCATCATGATCAGTGCGCCTAAAATGGTAGCCGTAATAGGCTGCATCAGCAATCCAATTGCGGCAAAGGATGCTTTCACCTTTGGCATACCAATAGTAATAAAGTATTGCCCCCCTACCTGGCAAAGGATTGCAAGAGCAATTAAGTTAAGCCATCCATTAATTTCAGTTGGCATATACACAGAGGATTCAGTAAATGCTGCAGGCAAAGAAAACAACCCACAGAAGAAAGTCGTATAAAGAATGACTTTAGTTGGGCTCTCATGACCTAATCGAGAAATTAAAATCAAATAGGCTGCATAAAAAAAAGCTGCAACAAGTGATATGACGTCACCATAGACAGAGCTTGGAGTTTGGTCGGGTGAACCAACTATCAAACCAAATACACCCAAGTAAGTAATAAGCATCGCTAGAATTAACTTAATAGTTATGGCTTCTCTGAGGATAAAAAAACCAAATAGGGCCACATATATAGGTGCAGTATTTACCATAATCGTAGCATTAGAAATGGATGTAAATTCAAGACTCCAATGCCAGCCGGTCATATCAATACAAAATGCAAGTCCTGCAATTGCAGCAATCAAATAAGTTTTTCGCTCTTTTAATCGAAAAGGATTTTTTGAGTCTAAATGAAAATTTAAAACCAATAAAAAGGGTAATGCCAAAAACATTCTGTAAAAAAGAACCCAGCTTGGACTCAGCTCGCTGAGTCTTACAAAAATAGGTGCAATCCCAATTAGTGCGGCACCTAATGCAAGAATTAAAAAGGCAGCAACTGAATGTTTTTGAATTTGCATCACGATATACTAGCTTAGAAAATATCAAATATGGACGAGAACAATAATTTTATTTCCGTCGGCGAACTCAATCGTAAAGCCAAGCACCTACTCGAATCTGAGCTAGGCACAGTCCATGTGGTTGGAGAAGTATCTAACCTTGCAATGCCCTCTTCTGGGCATATGTATTTTACCCTTAAAGATGAGGATGGAGCCGTGAGGTGTGCGATGTTTAGAAATCAAAATATGCGTCTTAACTTTGCTCCAGAAAACGGTGACTTGTGTGCGGTTGTGGCTCAAGTTAGTCTTTATGCACCTAGGGGTGACTATCAACTCATTGTTAGCCAAATGGAACCCTACGGTGAAGGGAACTTAGCCAAACAATTTGAATTGTTGAAAGCCAAACTTGAAAAAGAAGGTTTATTTGATCATGCTCTGAAACGCGAAATTCCAAAATACCCAATCCATGTAGCTGTGGTGACCTCCTCCTCTACAGCAGCCTTCCAAGACGTAATGACAACCGTTGAACGAAGAGCAAGAAATACGCAGCTCACCATCGTAGAAGCAACTGTCCAAGGCGATACAGCTCCTAGAAGTTTAATAAATGCGCTCGAACAAATAGAGGCATTTAATGCAAATAACCCAAGCAATGCATTTGATTTAATTCTTATTTGTCGTGGAGGAGGTTCAATTGAAGATTTGTGGTGCTTTAACCATGAGGACTTGGCTCGAAAGATCCATCGTTTAGACATTCCACTTATTTCAGCGGTGGGTCATGAAATTGACTTCACCATTTGCGATTTTGTTGCTGACTTGAGGGCGCCCACGCCCACAGCAGGTGCAGAAATTGTTACTGAGTATTATTATCAATCACTCGAACTTTTGAATGACCTCCAAGAAAAGATTAAGAAATCTTTTCAGGCATCCATCAATGATGAACAGCAAAAGATTGCTCTTTTAAAAGCTCAACTTAAATCACCTCTCTCCGTAATTAAAGAGCGAGCTCAGGCCATTGATTCCATGGAGTTAAAAATTTTCCAAAATGTAAAAAATGCACTTAAAGATAAGCATCAGGCCATTTCGATTAATCAGACTTCCTTGAATCAGCTAACGCCTTCAAAAAAAATTAGAGAATTACGATTGCGCTTCATGCAGCTGACTAAAGAATTTAAAGGTAAAATTGCGCGCAGACTTGAGGATCACTTTACTCAACTTAGTGGAATTGAAAAAAGACTCCATGCAGTTAGCCCATATTCTATTCTTGATCGCGGTTACTCAATTGTTACTAACTCTAACCAAGAAATTATAAAAAATGTTGATCAGGCTAAGCCCTCAGAGAGGCTCTCTGTAAAACTTTCAGATGGTGAACTATCGGTGGAAGTATCAAAGTGAAGTACTATCTTAAAGTTTTACTCCTGTTGAATTTCATAAATCCAATTAATGCTGAAACCTTAACTTTTAAAAGTGGGGAGCTAGCTGCTGTAAGCATTAGCGGAGAAGATGGATCTGGAACTCTTATCAAATCAAATAGTCAAATTAAAAAAATTCTAGCTTTCCCTTTTGTTGCAAATGATAAAACCATTACTGATGAGGATATCAAAGGAGCAATGAAGATTGAATACATTAACTTTGGTGAATCTCGCATCACCATTGCAGATGCCTCGAAAGTAAATCTAAGTGCATCAGACCAGCAACGTGCAAATAAAGAAGCACTATTAATTCGTGAAGCACTTACAAAAAATGATTCAACCCTAACACCCTCATTTCAATTTATGAGACCCGTTGCAGGAATTGTAACTTCACCATACGGTAAACAGCGATACATTAATGGGCAGAAACGTTCCGTTCATTTGGCGCTTGATATGAATGGTAAAACTGGGGATCCCATCATTGCTCCCTTAAAAGGCAGAGTTGTTTTGATAGGTGATTTTTTCTATACAGGCAACACGGTAATTTTAAGTCATGGTGAGGGACTTTATACATCCTATGCACACATGGATGAAATTACCACAGATCTTGGAAAAATTATTCAACAAGGTAATCAAATTGGAACCGTTGGAGCTACCGGAAGAGTTACAGGGCCACATTTACATTGGACCGTTTATTTTAAAGGTAACAAGATTAATCCTGAGTGGTTAATTGAAGAAGGTTTTTTAAAAACTCTTTTGAAGTGAAGATAGGATCTCTTCTATAGCTGTTGCATCGATTGGTCTTTTGCTTGCAAATACAACCTCGCCATTGGGATTAATAAAAAATGTAGCAGGTAGTGATTGAGGGGTCTCAATACCCCAGATAGTTTTAGGGTGCGTCAATAGCGAAGGATATGTGTGGCCAAATCGATCAAGCTGCTCTTCGAGCTCTTCGCCCTCCAAACGATCAAAATTAAATCCAAAGACTTTGATGTCAGGATTTAAATTTGAAAATTTAGCAAGCTCAGGAATTTCTTTAAGGCATGGCGGACACCAGTCTGCCCAATAGTTCACAATCACCCAATGACCTTTAAGAGATTCTGAGGATATTGAGCGGGTATCATGTAAATCAACGTCGCCTTGTGAGCAAGACAGCATCACGAGCAAAACGGTACACAAAGATATTTTTTTACCATTCATCAATGATGCATTGTAAGATTGTTGCATGAATGATCAATACCTATTGATACTTTTTTATTCAGCTTCTGGGAGTGTAAAGAATCTTGCGCATGCCATTGCAGATGGTGCTGAAGCCTCTGGAATGCCAACTAAAATTAGGACTGTTCCCAAGGTATCACCTAACTCAAAAGCAACTGAGCCTGAAGAGCCTGTTGAAGGTGAAATCTATTGTACAAAAGAAGAGCTCCAACATTGTTCAGGCCTTGCCATAGGCTCGCCTACAAGATTTGGCTCCATGGCAGCTCCAATGAAGCATTTTCTTGATTCGACCGGTGATTTATGGGCTGCGAATGCATTGGAAAATAAACCAGGAATGGCATTTACATCAACAAGCTCGATGCATGGTGGCCAAGAGATTACTTTATGGAATATCCTTACTTACATGCTGCATCAAGGAATGATGATTATTGGTGCGCCCTACTCGATTGATGCGCTGCATCAAACAAAAAGTGGTGGTACGCCCTATGGAGCAAGTCATGTAAATACAGCAGGGCCGGTACTAACTGATGATGAGCGTGCTATAGCCGAAGCTGCTGGTAAAAGATTGGCACACACAATAAAGCAAGTGGCTTAGATGTTACTTTCGAATTTGAAGTTATTTAGATTTGGGATGCTCTTTTTTATCCTTTTTGCATTAATCAAAACCAGTATTATTAGTCAATTGAGTCCACTTTTTTGGATCTGGGTTACCCCCTTACTTATTATTGAGCTCATCTCATGGATTTATCCCTCTAAAAAATTTTTTCAATCTGTTGGGTTTGTTTTGCTTATGTATTTTATGTTTGATTCGTTATCTGTTTTTGGTGTTCCAAATGTTTCCGTTTTTGAGATTATTGAAGTCTCGATGATTATCATCCTCTTTGTTAACAGCGTCTTTATTGCATCGACGCTAAAGGTAAAGTAAATTAATCAGCCTTTTTAAAAAAAAATTAAAATATTTTTATGCAAAAATTATCACTACCACTAATCTTAATATTTACTGTAAGTCTCTCTGCTGAGCCACTTATTATTCAGCCAGGACTCCCTGGGACTGTATCCAAAGAAATTAATTCCGAAGAAGCAATAAATATTGCTAATACTGGGTTTACTAAAGACGATACGGTTTTCATGAATCACATGATCGTTCATCATGAACAAGCACTCACACTTTCAAGACTTGCGGCTAATCGAACCAATACCCAAGAAATTTTAGATTTAGCTGGAAGAATTGACGTTTCTCAGGAGGATGAGATTTCATTCATGCAAGGCTGGCTTGAAGAACGAAATATTGAAGTTCATGCCCATATGTCAATGCATCACATGAAAATGATGGGTATGGCCAGCGATCAAGATATTGCAGAGCTTTCAAACAGCAAAGGCATGGAATTCGATGAATTGTTTTTAAGATTAATGATTGCTCACCATGAGGGTGCATTGGATATGGTGAAGGAGCTTAAAAGACAACCTGGCTCTGCTTATGATCCTTTAATGTTTGAGTTTGTTTCAGATTTATCTAATGACCAAGGTGTTGAAATTGAGAGAATGAATACTCTTCTAACCGGTCTTTCAAAAGATCCAAGAGCATCCCTCAAAGGCGGCCTGTACCATGCTGAGGAAGCCATTCTGAATTTAGACCTTGTTCAATCTTTAAAAAAACCTGCAGGCTTTTTTGATCCCTCTAACCCATTAAATGAAAGGTTATCCAATGAGGACAAAGAGGATGAAGAAGGAAAACCGCTTGCTGAACGCTCCAGAAACAGTCGATCTCCAATGCTAAGTTTCTCTAACA